>JBILBX010000035.1:0-7182 GCA_044353495.1 Candidatus Limnocylindrus sp.
GCTCGATCGTGTGAGCCGAAGAGGGTGTGGCGGAGCGCACGGTCGTAGAGTGCTGCGCCGTACCGTCCCTCGCCGGAACTCTTCGGCAGCACCTCGCGCTGGAGTCGCTCAATGAACCGAGTTGTCGCCGCAGCGGCCGCATCGGCCGGAGCGCGCAGCGCTTCGCCGTACGTCGCTACTGCCAACTCAGCGAGCTCAGCGATGCCGGGTGCTTGCGCGATCGCCGTTTCGGTATGAAGGCGACTGACCGGCCGTGCGGGGAGCGTGATCGTGCCAGCTGGCGGGAGATCCCCCCCACGTCGCGGTGCCCCATCATCGGCGGGCACGCGCAACTCAGGGACCCCAGTGAGGTCACCGATGGCCGCCTCAAGAAGGTCAGGGACCGCAGTGAGTCGGCTGGCGAGGTCGCTGGCGCGGCGCTCTGGCGTACCGAAGCCGCGTGCGATCAGCGGAAAGAGCCCGCCACCAATCACGGAGACGGTGTGAAGGGCATCCCACGCCTCAGGCTGCACCTCTTGCAGTTCGAACCGGATCGCTCGAATGGTGCCAAGAGCTAGGTCGCGGTCGCAGAGGTCGTCGGGGCTAAGGCTCACCAGAGGAGCGGCAACCAGTCGTGCCTCTTCGCGGTCGCACCAGGCCAGCCGCTGAGCGCGGCCCGCGGGTCCGGGCTCACCCCACGACCCGTCGTGATCGTGAATCCCCATCCCCGTTGCGGCAACGGGGTGCAGCGCGGCGAAGCGCGCGAGGAGTCCGGCGGCGTCAAGGGCATCAATCATCGTCGGCAGGGTACCATCAGCACATGGGTGCACAAGACACAACCGACGCCTTCTTCGAGCTGCTGAATGCAGACGACCGCGCGGGCGCCCTCAAACTGATGGATGAGCGCATTGAGATGCGCGTACACGTTGCCGAGAGTGTCCAGCTCCTGAAAGGCCATGAGCGCGTTGGCGGCTGGTTCCTACGAGCCGACAAGGGCCTGCGCATGATCCCAGGCGAGGTCAAGGACACTGGCGCTCAGGTTGAGTGCGACATCTTGGTCGTACGGCCAGGGTCAGCAAGCAGCAAGATTGATGCAACCATCAAGGTTGAAGCCGGCAAGATCACCGCGATCAACTTCTCGCCGCGCGACCGCTAGTTCACCTGCCCGTTACGGGCTTGGCGAGGTCACCACATCGGGAATCACTTGCGGAATGATGAGGACATCACCTGCCCTGATTAGGTTCGCATTTTTGATCTGCGGGTTTGCACTCATGATCACATCCATACTCACCTGAAATCGTTCAGCAATGCCTCTCAGGCTGTCACCCTGCTTGACAACATAAGTCTTTGGCGTCGGCGTCGGCGTTGGCGTTGGTGATGGGCTGACGTCGCTCGTTGGTGAGGCGCTCGGTGTTGGAGTTGCGGTTACGCCGGCGATGAAGCCGTTGACCCCCTTCAGAATTGTCGGGAGAGAGAAGAGGACTACTGCTGCAAGAACGAGGAGTGCTGCGGCACCGCGTGTCCCCCCCGGGATCCTAGGGAGTCGTAGTGCGGCACGTGGCGCTTCATCATCCATGGAGCGACGCTTGTGAAGCGGCACGACACGTACGCGCTCCTCCTCAGCTGGGCTGAGCTCGTAGCTTGGCTCTCCTGGGGTCGGTGCTGCCGACCAGATGCTCCCCTCGGGCACGTCGTCGTATTCGTCTGCGATCTCGTCGGTACCGAGGGACGCCGCTGCGAGATCAACTGGCGCGCTTGCTGCCGGGGTGCCGAATGGGAGCGGTTGCGGGGCGGGGCCGTCAACGGTCTGCGCCGCTTCGCGCGAGGCCCACGCAAGGAAGATCGGGCAGGCGGTAAAGGTTGGAGTGAGACAGATCTCGCCCTGTCGTTGCAGGTCGATCGGCTCTGCAGGGCGCTTCGCAAAACAGGAGTGCGCCGCACTCGGCTGCGACGATCGTTTCGACGAGTCTGCGCCCGTCGCGATGAACGGGCAAACGTTGGCGCTCATGACGCCGATCCTACCCCCTCGCGCCAGATCGTCTCCATGCGATCGGCAAGGGCCTCGCTCCACGCGGCGGCAAAGGTCAGCTCCTCTCGACTCCCAGCCTCTGGGGTCGGGCGATCAGCGCACGGCGAAGTGTCCTCAAGTGCGATCACCTCAACACTCGGTAGACCGAATCTACGATTGTGGAATCGGAAGATCACCGGCACAATCGGCACACCCGTGCGCATGGCGATAAGTGCGGCGCCGGGGCGGAACTCTGCAAAGCGATCAGGGGGGCCACCCGTTCCACCCTCGGGCATCACGCCATAGTGGGCTCCGGCGGCGAAGACGGCGCTTGCCGCATTCAGGTGCGTTTCAATTCCACTCGTGCCGCGCCACACGGGCAAGAGGCCGCCGAGCCGTCGCAGCAGCGCGGAGCGAACGCGCCCGCGTCCAACAATGAATGGGCCGAGGCCGAGCCACCAGATCCGCGGCGATGCCGGGGCGGCGATGCCGAGGGCAAACGCTTCGTAGTAGCGACGGTGCGGAGCACCTACAAGAATGCGTGGCCCCGACGTTGCGATGCGCTCAAGCCCCACCGCGCGAACGCGCATCCCGAGCGCACCGAGCACCACGCGCAAGGTGAACCGGAGGGCTCGATAGGAGAGGCTCGCCTCGGCCCAGGGCTGGCGGCCAAGCCATGCGACGCCCTCGCCCGCTGCAGGCGGGATCAGGGCATCTCGGCTGTACGAGCTGTACGCCCGTACCTTTCGATCACTCATATCGTGAAACCCTACACGCTCCCACCCCCCGCCATGCAGGGCTGCCGCACGCCGCACAGTCCGCTACCGTAGAGAGAGGCGGCCACCATGGCCGCGCAGCAGAAAGGGGAAACCATGGAGACCGTGGAACTCGTTCTCGTCTTCGCCCACCTACTCGGAATGGCCGCAGTGGTTGGGGGATATTTCGCTGGGCTGAAGGCCTCGCCAAAGCGACTCACCGCCGGGATCACCCATGGCACCCTGCTTCAGTTCCTGACTGGCGTGCTCCTGGTTGGCCTTGCCGAGATGGGGACCGATGAGGTCAACCATGCGAAGTTTGGCATCAAGATCGCGGTGACTGCCGTGATCCTGCTCCTTGCGTGGCCGCGCCGTAAGGACGTATCGATTGCATCGAACACCTATCACGCGATCGGCGTACTCGCGCTACTCAATGTGGCCGTTGCCGTATTTGTAAAGTAAGAGAGGAGACGATGATGAAGAACCTATTCAGCGAGTTCACTCCCGTCACCGTTCATGCCCACTGCGACGTGCCGTGCGGCATCTACGACCCGTCGGGGGCAGTCATTGCCGCCAAGACGGTCGCCCGTATGGTCGAACTGATCGGCCAGATTGAGGTGACCGACAGCGCCACGCGCAACAAGTTTGTGCGCTGCGTTGCCGTCAAGGAAGAGCACGCCGAGAAGGTGAAGCACGAGGTCCAGATCATCTGGTCCGACTACTTCAAGCCAGAGCATCTGGCGAAGTTCCCCGACCTGCACGATCAGGTCTGGAAGCTCCTGAAGTTGGCCTCCAAGAACAAGCAGAACGTAGATGCAGCCGCGGCGGCAGAGCTTGTCGCTGCAACCGAGGCATTTGCTGCCACGTTCACCGCGTCAAAGGCGTAACGCACCGCTGTGACTGAACGACCCGGACGGATCTGGGTCGCCGATGTTGCTGAACGCTCAATGGAGCCGGCCCTCCTTCCGGGGGACCGGCTCCTTGTGCTTCCAGCGGGTCCCGCCGGTCTCCCTGGCCTCAGAGGGAGCCCGCCGATCGGCAGCGTCGTCATCGTTGCGCGCGAAGGGCGCCTCGACGTCAAGCGCGTCGCTCCACCGCCTCCGGGCGCCTCAGGGCTCTGGCTTCTTGGCGATAACGCAGCACTCTCGCGCGACTCTCGCCAGGACGGGGCCCTGCCACTCAGCGCACTCCGGGGTCGGGTGATCTACCGCATTGGACCGCGCGGTCGAAGGGGGAGAGTTCCCGCTGCGCGCTAGGAGCTAGAGCTGCGCGTGCAGTTCCGCCAGTAGATCGAGTGAGGCCGTTTCTGTGGGGTCCATGTGCTGCACCATGAGTCGGCTCGCCCCCGTATCGCGGAAGGCACGCATCTGAGCGAGTGCCTGGTCGGGTGTCCCGACCAACCATCGCGCGCGACGTGGTGCAAGGTACTCCTCAGGATCGCCAGCGGCGCCAATGCGCGACATGAAGCTACCGATCTTCTCCAGATACTCAGGCTCCGTTCGGCCGATCATTGCCCCCGTCATCGCGGAACGAGCAAGGCTCTCCGGTGCCCGACCTGCTGCGGCACACGTTGCGTCGAGCTGTGCAAACTTCTCACGCGCGGTCGCCGGGGTCGATGAGGTGAGATTGAACTCGTCAGAGAACTTCGCAGCGATGCGCATGCCGCGCGGCGAGCCCTCGCCGCCCGTAATGATCCAGGGCACAGGAGCCGGCTTCGGGCGGAAGAGGGCGTCGCTCACGCTGTAGTGCTTGCCGCTAAACGACCAGCCGTCGGGACCCGACCAGAGCGCACGAACAATTTCTAGCTGCTCTTCGAGCATCTCTGCGCGCGTTGCCATCTCTGGAAACGGGAAGCCGTAGCGACGATGCTCTGACTCGTGCCAGCCGGTGCCGAGGCCGGCATGCAACCGCCGGCCGGCCATCTCTTGCACCGTGGTCACCACCTTGGCGAACTCGCCTGGCGCGCGGAAGGTGACGGGGCTGACCAGCGTGCCGAGGGTGATCGTTTTGGTTTCGCGTGCGATTCCGGCGAGGACGCTCCACGCGTCGGTGGTCGCCTGATCGGCTGAGCCAGGGAAGGATTCGTAGTGATCGGTACGGAAGAAGCCACTGATGCCAACCGCCTCGGCTCGGCGCGCAGCGGCGAGCTGCTGCTCGTACGACAGGTTCATCTGCCCCTCAATGACCACGGCAATCTGCATAGGCGAACCCTACCCCGCGGCAGACTTGAGCGGTGAGGAGTAGGATAGTTGCAACGCGAAATACCGCCAGAAATCTGACGGCGCGATTTGGAGGTTCACGCAATGCCCACCGCTAAGACTCGCCGCCCTGTTGCGGCCAAGAAACGTCCCGCCGCTAAGGCGGCCCCTGCCCCTGCAGGAGCCGACCTGTCGAAGCGCGCCAAGCAAGGGATCATCCTCGCGATCATGATGGCCCTCTTCTTGGGGGCGCTCGACCAGACGATCGTTGGTACCGCCCTCCCACAGATCATCACTGACCTAAGTGGTGCAAACCTCTACACCTGGGTGGTCACCATCTATCTCCTTGCCAGCACCGTCACGGTGCCGATCTACGGCAAGCTCTCCGACATGTATGGCCGCAAGCCACTCCTCCTCACGGGAGTTGGTCTCTTCTTGATCGGCTCGGTGCTCGCCGGCCTCTCACAGAACATTGAGCAGCTGATCATCTTCCGCGGTATCCAAGGGCTCGGCGCTGGCGCGCTCTTCCCTATTGCGCTGGCGACCATTGGCGACCTCTACTCCGCCAAGGAGCGCGGTCGCTATCAGGGCCTCTTCGGCGCGGTCTTCGGGCTTGCAAGCCTCATTGGCCCAGCGCTCGGCGGCTGGCTCACCGACACGTTTAGCTGGCACCTGATCTTCTACGTGAACCTGCCGATCGGTCTAATCAGCATCGCGATCATCCTGATCGAGTTGCCAACGATCAAGGGGCGCGCGAACCAGAAGATCGACTTCCTGGGTGCCCTTGTCTTTGCCGCGGGCATCATCCCGGTGCTGATCGGCCTCACCAACGTGCAGACCAACGCGTTTGCGACCCCAGAGGTTGCGGGGCTCATCTCGCTCGGACTCGTACTCCTTGGCCTCTTCCTCTTCATTGAGGCGAAGGTCGAAGAGCCGATCATTCCGCTCGAGCTCTTCCGCAACCGAACCTTTGCAGCTGCGGCTGCGGCCTCGTTCTTTGCCTCGGTCGGATTCTTCGCCGCGATCATCTTCTTGCCGCGCTACTTCCAGACGGTGCTCGGCGAGACGGCAACGAGCTCTGGCTACGCCACGCTTCCGCTTCTGCTCGGCGTGATCATTAGCTCGGTAGCCGCCGGGCAGATGGTTGCACGACGTGGTCGCTACAAGCGGCTCATCCTTGGCGCGATCCTGATGATCGCGGCAGCCTCACTGCTGCTGACCAACATCAAGGCGGATACCGATCCATGGCTTCTGCGCTTCTGGATGTTCCTTGCCGGCCTCGGCATTGGGCCGACGCTGTCGGTCTTCACGATCGTGGTGCAGAACGCCGTGCCGTTTAAGTTCCTCGGCGCAGCGACGTCGAATCTCACCTTCTTCCGCCAAGTTGGCGGGTCGGTCGGCTTGGCGATCGTCGGCTCCTACTTCGGTGGGCAGCTCGCGACCAACATTCCAGCAGAGCTGGAGAAGGCTGCTCCGGCGGGAACGTTCACGCCATTCTTCACGGCAATCGGGGGCAACCTTGAGCAGCTCACCAATGTTGGTGGGCAGTTTGACCAGGCCCTGATCGCCCTGATCCCTGTGCAGTACCTAGACGCCTTCTTCAACGCGATCAAGGCGGGCATTGCCGATGCGATCGGCTCGATCTTCTGGCTCTCCGTGGTGGCCAGCCTCGTGGCGTTCGTCGCCGCGACGCTGATCGAGGAGATCCCGCTCCGTGGCGGAGCAAAGGGCGCACCAGCCGAAATGTAAGTGGCTCCGGGCGTACTCCCTTGGGGGTGCGCCCGGATCGCACCCGTCGTCACAGTTCCACCCCTATGATTGGTGCATGAGCGCCTGGTTTACCGTTGCGGTCTCCCCGAAGGTTGGCAGTCTTGCCGCCGTTACCGCCGCGCTCGCTTCAGCCGGGATTGCGGTTGAAGGGATCATGGGTGCACCAGAGGGAGACGGCTCGCTCCATGTGGGCGTTCCCGACGCGCAGCTACCCGCTGCGATCTCAGCGCTCACCGCGCTCGGCCTTCACCCCATCACGGAGGAGTCAGACCCTACCGGCGAGGCGAGCGCACCACTCGACGCGGGCATCATCGGCGCGATCTTGCGCGGACCTCGCTCCTAACTCCTAGGGCGCCCATGGCTGCACGCACCCTTCGCATCGCCACCTGGAACGTCAACGGCCTCCGTGCCCGCGCTGAGCGAGTTGCCGCCTGGCTCGATGCAGCGGAACCAGACATCGTGCTGTTGCAAG
>JBILBX010000036.1:0-6983 GCA_044353495.1 Candidatus Limnocylindrus sp.
CGATCCCGCTCACCCTTCGCTCTCCCCATCGTTGTTCGGTGTTGCAGCCAAGAGCACGCCATCAAGCTCCAGCGCCTCAGCCTCTTCCGCCGCGTTGAGTAGCGATGCATCGTCTGGGTCATCCCACTCGAGTGAGAGCTCACCGATCATGACCGTGTCGCCGCTGCGGCACCCCGCCTTTCGTAGCGCGGATTCAATCCCCTGTCGCGCAAGCTCATGCTGGAATCGCTCCGCAGATTCATCGCGAGCAAAGTCGGTCTGATGTACGAGCCGCTCGATTGCCTTCCCGCGAACACGGAATCCCTCGCCCTCGCGGCTAACCTCAAAGCCAACCGAAGCGATCGGATTGATGCGGTGCACCACCACACCGGCAGGCTCAGCTGGGTATGAGAGGGTCTCTGCATCAGGGAGAAGGTCGGCCAAGGCATCGCGCAGCGCAGCGATTCCCTCACCGCGCTCGCCGCCCGCCGCCGAGATCGGCAGCACGTGTAAGCCGAGCTCGCGGAACGCTGCGGTAAGTTCCGCCTCGCGCTCCTTCGCCTCGGGTCGATCCAGTTTATTGAGGGCAATCAGGGTGGTCTTCTCGAGTAGCGCCGGATTGTGCGCCTCAAGCTCCGTGCGAATGATTGCCGCGTCTCGTACTGGGTCGGGGGCAGATGCGTCGACCACGTGCACCAGCACGCGCGTTCGCGAGGCATGTCGCAAGAAGGCGAAGCCGAGACCCGCGCCGATCGACGCCCCCTCAATCAGTCCTGGTAGATCGGCGATCGTCGGCCGGCGACCATCGTCAATGCCAAGTTCGAGCACGCCAAGGTTTGGCTCAAGGGTGGTGAAGGCGTAGTCGCCAATCTTTGGCTGTGCCGCCGTGAGTGCCGCGAGCAGAGTGGACTTTCCAGCATTAGGCAGCCCAACGAGGCCAACATCCGCAATGAGGCGTAGTTCAAATCGCACGTCGCGCAGTTCACCAGGCTCCCCTTTCTGTGCGTGTCGCGGCGCCTGGTGGGTTGCCGTGGTGAAGTGCGCATTACCAAGGCCGCCGCGGCCGCCGCGCACCAACAGCACATGCTGCTCGCGCGAGACGAGGTCGGCGATGAGATCGCCGCTCTTCGCATCGAAGATTGCCGTGCCCGGTGGCACCCCAATGACCAGGTCGCGCCCAGCTTTGCCGTGCGACGTTTTGTTTCCGCCGCCACTCGCATCGCCTGCAACGTAGCGACGTTTGACCTCAAAGTCGCGCAGGGTGGTCTGCCCAGTATCGACTGCCACATAGATGCTGCCGCCCCGACCACCGTCACCACCATCCGGGCCACCGCGCGGCACATGCGACTCGCGACGCATCGTTGATGCGCCGTCTCCGCCGCGCCCTGCAGCGAGGTGGATCTCTACAACGTCAAGAAACATCGTTTAAGGAAGGAAGCGCGCTGGGTTGTAGAGCGTCGAGGAGCCCGCGAGTGGGAATCCTCGAGAGACGACGAAGTGCAAGTGTGGTCCAGTCGCGCAGCCGGTTTGGCCCATGCGTCCGATGCGAGTTCCACGCGTCACCTTTTGGCCTGTGTTCGCGAGGATGCCAGAGAGGTGGTAGTAGCCTGTGTAGAGATTTGAGCCGTGCGCAACGATTACCTGGTAACCGCCGCAGTTGTTGCGCCATCCGGTGAAGACCACCACGCCGTCGCCCGCAGCAACGATTGGGGCGCCGTAGGCGTTGGAGATGTCCATGCCGAGGTGGGTGCGCGTGAATCCGCGCACATATCGTCCACCTGGAACCGGGTAGCGGAACTTCACACCGCTGTACACCGACGGAATTGGTCCCGTGTAGCCGATGAGTCCATCACCACGGGTGAATGTTGGCAGCGCAGCGCCGCGTCCACCAGGAAGAACAAGGATCATGCCCAACACAAGATCTGCCGTCTTCAGCTTGTTATACGTGCGAATGACTGACGGCGTAACGCGATACTTTGACGCGATCGATTTGAGCGTCTCATGTTCGCGAACCGTAACGACGATGCCGCGCGTGTCAGGAACACGAAGGCGCTTTCCGACTGGTGGGTTGTCAGCGGACTGCAGGCCATTCGACCAGATCAGCTCCATCGAAGAGATCTTGTAGCGTTTCGCGATTGCAGCGAGGGTCTCACCTCGTGCAACCACGTGGATGATGACGTGGTCACGACCGTCAGCGACAACGATGTCGATTGCGGCTGGGAGCTCAAGGGTCCCGTCGTCGAGGAAGATTGGTCCATCTACCGCTGATGTGGCGACCACTGGATCGGTGGACTGCGCAATAACCTCGGTAGCACGCATAGAGAAGGTGCTCTCGGTGGCGGCCTCTCCAATGAGTACGCCGTCAGCTACGGCGGTGTTCACGGTGGAGTCTTCTGAAGCGAACCGGTCTGGATTCTCCGTGCCGCCCCACTCCGTCGTAAACGTTTGCTCAGCCTCTGCACTCGCGCCGACGCCCATACCCCTGTCGTTCAACGCCTGTGTTCGAACGTCAATGGTTGGCCCTGGGAGGAGGCTCGCAATGATCGCCACGCTCAAGAGCCCCGCGATCACCGCAGGCATCGCTCGCTCTGGTTCGCGACCGAGCTTGCGCAGCCCAGAGTCAAGTGAACGGCGGCGGCGGCGGAGCGACCGAAGGATGCCGCGCTCTTCGAGCACTGGGGTGACCTTATGGGCGATAGCCGCCACCGCGATTCCGGTCGTGCGGGTGGCAAGGGTGGGGTGAACACGAATCCGGCGAGGGAGTGGGTGCTTAAGGAACTCACCAGCGCGGAAGAGGCTCAGTCGCATGGCACGTTCGCCGCTACGTTCCAAGAAGGATCCGAAGGCGAGGAGGCGGCGGCGAATAGCCGCGGCGAGGCGGAAGGAGGGGCTTCCAGCTCGCACATTGCGATGCTTGGATCCACGGGCAGACGTTTTTTGGCGTTTCACATCTGGCATTCCAGCCTCCGATCTCCGCCTTAGTCTACCCCTCGGCTATGCCGCCGAGCGAGGCACCCTGGCACATGCTGTGCCTCGTGCGTGGGCTACGCGGGGTTGGACCCCTCGGTTCCCTTCGTGAGTGAGGCGAGGAACTGGGCGTTCGACTCCGTCTTCGCAATGCGGTTCAGGAGCAGTTCGATCCCCTCGTTGGCCCCAACGGCCGAGAGCATGCGACGCATGGTCCAGACCATCTTGAGGGTCCCCTCGTCAAGGAGGAGCTCCTCGCGGCGGGTTCCCGAACGCTGCACATCGATCGCCGGGAAGATGCGCTTCTCGGCCAACTTGCGGTCGAGCACAAGTTCGGAGTTACCCGTTCCCTTGAACTCCTCGTAGATCACGTCGTCCATCTTTGAACCAGTGTCGACGAGGCAGGTGCCGATGATGGTGAGTGAGCCGCCCTCTTCGAGCTTTCGCGCCGCACCAAAGAAACGCTTCGGTGGATAGAGCGCAATTGGGTCAATACCGCCTGAGAGCGTTCGCCCGGATGGTGGGAGTGCCAAGTTGTAGGCGCGCGCCAGTCGCGTGATGGAGTCGAGCAACACGACGACGTCGGCACCGGCCTCGGTGCGGCGCTTCGCGATCTCGAGGGCCATCTCGGCGACGTGGGTGTGATTCTCGGTTGGCTCATCGAAGGTCGACGAGATGACCTCGCCCTTTACCGAGCGGCGCATGTCGGTGACCTCTTCTGGTCGCTCGCCGATGAGGCAGACCATCAGGGAGATCTCTGGGTAGTTCGCCGTGACGCCCTGGGCGATCTGCTTCAGCAGGCTCGTCTTACCGGCCTTCGGTGGCGAAACGATCAAGGCGCGCTGCCCCTTACCGAGTGGATTGACGAGGTTGATCAGTCGCTGCGAGAGGTTCGACGGAACCGTCTCGAGGTTGATCAGCTCAATTGGGTGAATCGGTGTGAGGTCGCCGAAGTGCGGTCGTCGTCGCGCCGACTCTGGGTCGGTGCCAGAGACGATTTCGACGCGGAGCATCCCCCAGAACTTCTCACCCTCACGCGGTGCCCGAATGACGCCGCCGATCGTGTCGCCCTGGCGCAGGCCGAGTCGGCGCACCATTGGTGACGGAACGTAGACATCGTCAGCGCTTGGGAGTAGGCCGTTGCGGCGAATGAAGCCGTAGCCATCGTCAACGATTTCGAGGATTCCCTCGGCCCAAATCTGACCCTGCTCTTCGGCCTGCGCTGTGAGGATCTTCTGGATGACAGCGGAAAGTTCTTCTTGCTGAGTAGCTTCGACGCCGAGCTTCTTCGCTGCGGCGATGAGCTCGGTCGCCTTCATGTTGGCGAGGGCTGCGAATGTGACGAGTCCTTCGGCGGCGAGGTCAGCTTCTGAGAGCACCTCGACGTCGGCCGGAAGTGCGCCCTGTGGCATGCGCATCGAGTTCGGGTTCGGTCCGCCGCGGCGGGGTGGTCGTCGTGGGCCGCGGTTTCGTCCGTCGTTCATATCAGTTGAATACCTTCCTCTACCTGTGGGTGGATGCATCCCCGGTACGCGAGACTGCGTCGCGTTCGCTGTGCAGTTCGGGGGGGATGAGAGAACTCTACGGCAGGCGTTGCCGCTCGTCAAGAGCCCGCGGATTCGGGCCCGCGACTACTTCCCGGAGGTTGCCTTTGCCCAGTCTGACTTGAAGATCGCGATCCCCTTATCAGTGAGTGGGTGCTTCGTCATCTGCTCGAGCACCTTGAGCGGCATCGTCGCAACGTGCGCACCCGCCAGCGCTGACTCAGTGACGTGTCGTGGGTGGCGGATTGATGCGGCAAGGATCTCGCAGTGATCGAGTCCCTCGTAGTTCGCGAAGATCTCGGCAAGCTCTTGAATGACGATCATCCCGTCTTCATTAATGTCGTCGAGTCGACCAACGAATGGGCTGATCAGCGAGGCGCCGGCCTTCGCCGCCATGAGCCCCTGGTTCGCAGTGAAGATCAGCGTGCAGTTCGTCTTGATCCCCTCGGCGGCGAGGCGGCTAATTGCCTCAAGGCCTGCGGTGGTGAGAGCAACCTTGACGACGATGTTCGGAGCGATCTTCGCAAAGGCGAGACCCTCTTTCACCATGCCGTCGGCGTCATCGCTGATTACCTCAGCCGAGACGGGGCCCTTCGTAAGGCTGCAGATCTCCTTCAGGATCTCCTCGTACGAGCCGCCAACCTTTGCGTAGAGCGACGGGTTCGTGGTGACGCCATCAACGACGCCCCACTTAATGCCGGTCTTGATCTCTTCGATGTCAGCGGTGTCCAAGAAGAATTTCATCGTGTCCCCCAACTACTGAATGGCTTAGCCCGATTATGGGCGATTACGCGTTTGAACCGTTGCTGCGCTTTGCCGCCTTCGTGGCGGCGGCTTCGACGGCGCGCGTGCGCTCAGCCTGCGCCGCCTCATCATCGCGCACTCCCACCATTCGTGGGGTGTACGAGGCGAGGCGACCGTCGCGTAGGGCCACGGCGGCGCCAACAAACCCGTCAAAGAGTGGGTTCGCTCGCAGCGGTCGGCTGGTGAATTCGGGGTGGAACTGGCTCGCCACGAACCAGGGGTGGTCGGCGAGTTCAATGATCTCTACCAGTCGGCTGTCGGGCGAGACGCCGGTGAAGCGCATGCCAGCCGCCTCGAGCTGTGGCTTGAAGCGGTTGGCAACCTCAAAGCGATGGCGGTGTCGCTCGTACACCACCTCAGCACCGTAGACGGCTGCCGCGCGGCTCCCTGGCGTGAGCTTGGCGGGATAGAGGCCGAGGCGCTGTGTGCCCCCCTTCTCTTCCACACCGCGCTGATCAGGGGTGAAGTCGATCACGGGGTTCTTGGTGAACATGTCGAACTCAGTGGAGTTTGCATCGCTTGAGCCGAGTGCTTCGCGCGCAAAGTCAATCACTGCAATCTGCAAGCCGAGGCAGAGGCCAAGGTACGGAATGCGCTCGGTGCGCGCCATGTGCGCTGCGCGAATCTTTCCTTCAATGCCGCGATAGCCGTAGCCACCTGGAACGAGAATGCCGTGCACGCCTGCTAGTTCGGCGGAGAGTACCGCTGGCTCGGCATCATCGAGTCGCTCGGCATTCACCCAACGAACGCGCACATCAACGCCGTGCGCCCAACCGGCGTGGCGCAGCGCTTCGGTAACGGAGAGGTAGGCATCAGGAAGTTCGGTGTACTTGCCAACGATGGCGATCTCAACCGCCGGCTTCTCAGCGACGATCTCAGCGGCCAGCTTCTCCCAGCGCGAGAGGTCTGGCGTGGTTGCCGGAAGGCCAAGTTCGCGGACGACGAGGTCGCCCAAGCCAAACTTCTCAAACTGCAGTGGGACCTCATAGATGGTGCGCGCCGTCGTTGCGGGAACAACCGCCTCAACGGCAACGTCGGTGAAGAGGGCGATCTTCTCGCGCACGTCATCAGGCACGGGGTGATCTGCGCGCAAGATGATGATGTCTGGCTGAATGCCGCTGCCGCGCAGCTCCTTCACTGAGTGTTGGGTTGGCTTCGTCTTTAGTTCACCAGTAGCCGCCAGTTCTGGCAGTAGGGTGACGTGCAGATAGAGCGAGTTTCCACGGCCGACATCCTTCTTGAGCTGCCGAATTGCTTCAATGAACGGAAGGGACTCAATATCGCCAACGGTACCGCCGACCTCAACGATCACCACATCAACATCATCGCCACTCAGGCGCAGGACACGTTCCTTAATCTCATTCGTGATGTGCGGAATAACCTGCACGGTGCCGCCGAGGTAGTCGCCGCGGCGCTCGCGCGCAATCACGGTGGAGTAGATGCGCCCCGTGGTGACGTTGGAGGCCTGGGAGAGGTTGACGTCAATGAAGCGCTCGTAGTGCCCGAGGTCGAGGTCGGTCTCGGCGCCGTCATCGGTGATGAAGACCTCGCCGTGCTGATACGGCGACATCGTGCCCGGGTCAACGTTGAGATAGGGGTCGAGCTTGATGACGGAGATGCGCAGGCCGCGCGCTTTGAGGAGGAGGCCGACAGAGGCGGCGGTGATTCCCTTACCGAGGGAGGAGGTGA
>JBILBX010000037.1:0-6975 GCA_044353495.1 Candidatus Limnocylindrus sp.
CCTAGGGCGCCCATGGCTGCACGCACCCTTCGCATCGCCACCTGGAACGTCAACGGCCTCCGTGCCCGCGCTGAGCGAGTTGCCGCCTGGCTCGATGCAGCGGAACCAGACATCGTGCTGTTGCAAGAGACGAAGTGCGATCCGTCCCAGATTCCTGAAGGGCTCTTCTCGACGCGATCCTATGAGGTCGCCGCCCTCGGCGCGGGCGGGCGCAACGGGGTGCTGATCGCATCACGACACGGCCTCAGCGAGGTGCAGGAGAGCATCGCCGACTATGCCCCAAAGAACCACGACGAGTCGCTCCCCGATCTTCTCAGTGAGCCGCGACTCATCAGTGCCGTCTGCGGCGGTCTACGCGTTGCATCGGTGTATGCGCCGAATGGACGCGAGGTAGACACGCCACACTTCCACGCCAAGCTGCACTGGTACGGCGCTCTGCGGGCCTGGTCGGCGGAGCGCATCACTGAGAGCGCACCACTCCTCCTAGGAGGCGACTTCAATGTGGCTCCGACCGATGCTGACGTGTGGGACCCAGCCGCACTCGTCGGGGCAACGCATGTCACCCCGCGAGAGCGCGACGCCTGGAACGCTCTTGTTGACCTGGGGCTGATGGATGCGGCACAAGCAGTCGTAGCGGATGGAGAGCGCGCACCGTTCACCTGGTGGGATTACCGCGGCGGTGCCTTTCATCGCGGCTGGGGAATGCGCATCGATCATCTACTTGTTGAGCCTCGTGCCGGCTCCATTGTGACGAGCAGCGTTGATCGTGATGGGCGAAAGGGCGAGTCGCCATCAGACCACGCCGCGCTAATGATTGACCTGGCACAACCGGCGTGATTACCGAACGACTACCCGCGCGCACCCCGCACTCTACAGCGGAGTCTATGCCGCGCGCCGCATCGATCATTCGGGCTGGTGGCCTCGTCGCCTTCCCCACAGAGACCGTCTACGGACTCGGAGCAAACGCGTTTGACGCGCCGGCTGTCGCACGCATCTTTGAAGCGAAGGGCCGCCCAACCTTTGACCCGCTCATCGTGCACATTGCTGAACGCGCCGATCTCTCCCGCCTCTTCACCGATGATGCGCTCGTAGATCCGCGCATCACGATCCTTGCGGATGCCTTCTGGCCAGGTGCCCTCACGATCGTTGCCGCTGCGCGGCCTGAGGTTCCTGGTCTCGTGCGGGCCGGGCTCGACACCGTTGGTGTGCGCCTCCCACGGCACGAGACGGCGCTCGCGCTCATTCGTGCGGCGGGCACGCCGATTGCTGCGCCGAGCGCAAATCGTTTCGGGCGTCTCTCCCCCACCACCGCCGACCATGTGCTTGAGCAGCTTGACGGGCGCATTGACGCGGTTCTCCTCGGAGAGGCGACGGAGATTGGTGTTGAGTCGAGCGTGGTCGCCCTCGATGCTGGTGGGCCGGCACGTCTCCTTCGACACGGCGGTACTCCTCTTGAAGATCTCGCACGGGTGCTCCCCGACCACGGCGGCATCGTCGCAGTTGCACCAACGGCACAGCCGGGCGTGCCACTACAGGCGCCCGGCATGACCGAGTCGCACTATGCACCGATCGTGCCGCTCCTCTTGGTAACGGGAGAGTTCCCTGCTGGCGTCACGGAGTGCGCGCTGCTCGCGCCAGATCGCGGGACCCTCATGCAGCTCGAAGGTCTTGCCGCGGCTTCCGGGGCCACGGTTCATGCGAGCGTTGCCCTCTCTGAAGCGCTGGATCCCGTTGCCGCTGCGGCCCACCTCTTTGAACGCCTGCATGAGCTTGAGGCCACACTTCTTCGCAGCGCGGTGCCTGCCGCGAAAATCATCGCCGCCCCCTATCCTGAGGGCGGCCTCGGTTCGGCAATTGCGGACCGCCTGCGCCGCGCCGCAGCCACGCCGCAGTAGGGGGAACCGCATGACGACTCCGCGCAGCAACTGGCTCTCACAAGCAATCACCGCCGATGCGCTGAAGCGCTTCCCTCAATCCATCGCCGGACAGGCGGTCTTCGCTACGGGCCTCGTCATGATGCTCGCGGCAGGGGTCGGCCTCCCATCGTGGGAGATCCTGCATCAGGGCCTCAGTAAACAGCTCGGCATTCAGATCGGCACTGCCGCACAACTGAGCGGTATCTTCGTGCTGCTCCTCTGGATCCCTCTTCGCCAGCGCCCCGGCCTTGGCACCCTTAGCAACATCGTGATCATCGGCTGGGTGATGAACGTTGAGCTTGCCCTCCTTGAGTTTGCGGGAGTCCCCTCGGCAGCAGAGATTGCCACGCAGCCGCTGCTCGCTGGTGCCCTGGCGATCGCTGGCACGGCAGTGGTCGGTATCGGCTCCGGCATCTACATCGGCAGCGGTAATGGCCCAGGGCCACGCGACGGACTGATGACCGGACTCCACCACCGCACTGGGCAGGCGATCTGGAAGATGCGCACAGCCATTGAGGTGGTTGTCGGTGTCTTGGGGATCGTGCTTGGCGGTACATTCGGCTTCGGCACCATCTGGTTTGCCTTCACGATCGGGCCGCAGGTGCAGTTCTGGCTCGGTCGGTTTGACCCGAGCGGTCGCGCCAAGCGACAGGCTGCAGCGGCGGATCGCCGCTGAATTCGTGCCGCTAGCGCGGCAGAATTGAGTCGATCGCGATCGCGGCGAAGATCAACGTGAGGTAGCTGATCGAGTAGCGATAGAGGCGCGTTGCTCCGCGCAACAGCCCATCGCCGAGTACATCACTGCGCAGGCGCCACGCACGCAGCAAGAAGATGCCGCCGCCAACGATTGCCACGGCTAGGTAGACGAGTCCCATCCCCGCTACCGCCCAGAGCATCAGGCTCATCACCACAAGCAGGATCGTATAGAGCCAGATCTGCCTCGCAGTCTCCGCGGGGCCCGCGGTCACCGGAAGCATCGGCACACCCGCCGCGGCGTAATCGGGGCCGATACGCAGTGCGAGCGCCCAGAAGTGTGGCGGTGTCCAGTAGAAGACCAGGGCGAAGAGCAGGATCGGCACCAGCGAGATATCACCCGTCACGGCGGCCCAGCCGATCACCGGCGGAAGGGCACCGGCCGCTCCGCCGATCACGATGTTCTGTGGGGTGGATCGCTTCAGGATCAGCGTGTAGATCAGCACGTAGAAGGCGATGGCTAGAAGTGAGACGAACGCCGCCATCATCGTGGTCGTGAACGCGAGGAAGAGAAAGCTCGCGACACCAAGGATGCTCGCAAAGAGGAGTGCCGATCCGATGCTAATTCGGCCCGTCACGAGCGGGCGTGCGGCGGTACGCGCCATCTTCGCGTCGATATCGGCATCAATGATGCAGTTGAAAACATTGGCACTTGCCGCACTGAGAGTTCCCCCGACGAGCGTTGCGGCAATCAGGGTCAGTGGCGGAAAGCCGTGTGCGGCAAGGAGCATCGCAGGGACGGTGGTGATGAGCAGCAGCTCGACGATACGGGGCTTTGTCAGTGCGACGTAGGCGAAGATTGTCTCGCGGAGGGTCAGGTCGCTGCGCTTAGGTCCGCCAGGAGAGGAGCCTCCGGCGGAACGCCCCTCAAGGAGCGCAATGGAGGCGGCACCGACGGTGAGGATCCAGATGAAGGTTGCGAGCGCGACGTGGAGCGTCTGTGTCCACGGTGCGAGCTTGGTGAAGATCTGGATGGCACCGATCACGCACTGCACGGCAAAGACGACTGCGGCGTAGGTGAGGAGCTGGCGCACGCGGATCGAACTGCCCTTCTCGCGGCGAACGATCCAGATCGCCGAGATGAGAATGAGCGCGACGATCGCGGTTGCGTATCGGTGCACGATCATCGGCGTCGAGAGTTCGGTGATCGGCGGGAAGAGGGTGCCTCCCATGAGCGGCCAATCTGGATAGAGCAGGCCTGTGTCGGTGCCAGTCACGTTGGATCCGAAGAGGAGTAGCGCGTAGATTGCACCAGCGGCAATAAGGGGAGCCACGAGGCTCCCGCTCGCGCGGCGAATGCCGGCGAGCGTCTCGTCGTAGCCACTGCGCGCGAGCACCCAGACCTGCAGGCCAACAAAGGCCATCGCCGTGGCGAGATGCGCGGTCACTGATTGCCCCGAGTTCGACTCAAGGACCGTTTGGCGCCCAAGCCAGGCTTGGAAGAGGACGAGCCCGAGTAGGGCGATTGAGGCCCCCTGGAGTGATCGTCGACCCTTGAGGTTTCGAAGCGCAATGGCGACAACCGAGAGAGCAATGAGACCGATCAACGCCGCAATCGCGCGGTGGATCCACTCCAGCCATGCCTTGTAGGCAATGATGTCGCCTGAGTCGGTGGTTGGTGGGATCAACTGCCCGTAGCAGAGTGGCCAATCGGGGCAGCCCATCCCGGAGTCCGTTGCGCGAACGATCACGCCGATCACCACGAGGCTGATCGTGGCACCGAGGAGAAGTCGTACTGCCGCGCGGAAACTCTTCATAGGTAGATGGTACGCCGACCCTCAGAAACGTGGGATAGAGTGGGAACATGAAGAACTACCTACGAAGCACTCTTCTCGCCTCCCTCTGCGCCGCACTTATCGCCTGCGGAGATGCCACCCCCTCCCCCACCCCTTCGTCGAGCGCCAGCGGTAGCGACCGAAGCGGCTGCACCGATGCATGGCCTGCAGCAGGCCAGGCGAGCTCCACTGGACCACTACCGCTCCTGGCAAACAGCGACCTCGCTCCAGGTGCCAATCGACTCATCCTCGGACTCGTTGACGGCGCCAGCTTCCCGCTCGGCTCCTCCGCCTGGTCACTCAAGAGCGAAGTCTTCGACATTACGAACGATGGCTGCACGCCACTGGCGGCTGCATCACCACTCCCATTTACTTGGGCGATCACGGATGTGCGCGGCTTCTTCATTGGTAGTACCGACATCCCTGTTGGTGCGCGTGAGATTGGCCTGGTTGTCAGCGGCACTGACGCCACTGGCGCCACCGTGCTCGTGCGCTTCACCTCGTTCGTTAGGCCAAAGGGAACCGCGCCGCGCCCTGGAGATGCGGCGCCGACCGTCGCCACGCCACTCGCGGCCACAAACCCCCAGGGCATAGCAGGGGTATCAACAGATCCAGAACCACGCGCCGATTTCTATACGAACTCCGCCTCGGAGCTCCTTGCCGCAGGAACCCCCTTCCTCATCGCCTTCGCCTCACCCGCGTTCTGCGTCTCACAAGCCTGCGGGCCAACGCTCACACTCTTGAAGAGTGCCGCCGACCAGCATCCGGGGGTCGTCATCGTGCACGTTGAGCCGTACCAGATGAGCTGGAACGGCACGCGCCTGATTCCTGTTCTTGCAGCCGGCGGTGGTCTTCAGGCCACGAGCATCGTGACCGCATGGCAAGTTCCCGTTGAGCCATGGATCTTTACCGTCGGACGTGACGGTCGCATCTTGCGCTCCCTTGAGGGGGTTATCAGCCCAGAAGAGTTTGACGCTGCGTTAGCCGAACTCGCCGCGAACTAACTAGCGGCCGCTGCTCCCAGGGGCGCCGATCGGCTCCCCCGCAGCGCAGAGCGGACAGTCGACTGGCTCATACGTCGGCAGGTCAAGGGTGATCCCTGCAATCAGTGGAATCGGATCACGACCCTCTGCCTCAATGGCGGTGAGCCCTGGCGTGCGACTGGCAACGACCGCAGCGGCGATCGGATGTGCGCCCGCGGCATAGAGCGGCGGGAGGAGTGCTTGGAGTGATCCGCCTGTCGTCAGAATGTCATCAACCAGGAGCACGCGAGCTCGTGGCGGAATCTGAAAGCCGCGACGGAACTCGCGACGAGTGAGCCCATCGTCACCACGCACCTCTTCAGCAAAGAGGCCGCGAACTCCGAGGAGTCGGCCAACCTCGTAGGCCAACAACACGCCACCCGTCGTTGGACCAACGACGAGATCAATATCGCCACCAAGCTCCTTGACTACCTCGAGGCTCTGCACCGCGAGTGCGTGCGTGATCTCTGCAGCGGCAGATGGATGCTGCAGTAGCGACCACTTCTCCAGGTACTGATCACCATGGCGTCCGCTTTTGAGCAGGAAGTGGCCACGTTGCAGCGCGCCAGTGGCAAGTAGTAGGCCTTCGATCCGCCGGGTTGTTGCGGCACGGTCACGCGGATCAACAGGGGCAGCGGGGTAACCCGCGGGTGGTATCAGCGACTCGCGAAGGGGGCGAAGTGGTTCACTCATGGCGAGAGCCTAGCGCGCTCCCGCGTAACGCGAGAACGTTGGTCTCGCCGCGCGCCGCCACCGCACGCCGCAGAGAGTCACCCACCGCTCCAGGGAGTCGCGGGTCAGCCCAGAGTGCCGTCCCAAGACTCACCGCGCTTGCGCCAGCGGCGAACGCATCAAGCGCATCGGCCGGCGAGCCGATCCCTCCCCCGCCGATAATCGGTGCGCCAGCGCCACTTGCCGCCTCAGCGATTGCTGCGAGTGCGGCGGGGCGCACGAGTGGCCCAGAGAGCTCACCAGCACCTGCAGCTAAGGCTGGCCCACGTCGGGTGCGGTCAGGGAGGAATCCGTGCGGTGATCCACTCACAGAGAGCACATCGATTCCCGCGTCGATTGATTCGCTGGCGAGACGGCGGATCTCACTCGCCGCTGACGAGACCTTCGCGATAAGTGGTCGGTCGGTCGCGCCACGCGCCGTATCAATGAGTCGCAGCGACTCATCCGCCGAAGACTCCCATCGAGCACCCTCAAGGCCATCGCATGGAGCGGTGAGGTCAACCTCAAGGGCCGCGATGCCGAGCTCATCGGCGCGACGCTCAACCCGCGCGATCAACTGGGCAAGCTCCTTCACCGACGTGGCGACGAGCGAGAGGGCGATTGCACACGGCGCGGAGCGCCAACTTGCGCCGTGTCGGTCGATCACCTCATCCGCACCAGGATTCTCGCGGTTCACCGCATGCATCAGGCCGCCAGGAACCTCTACGAGCCGCGGCATGAGGCCGCCAAATCGCGGCCGCAGCGAGATACCGCGCACAACAAAGAGGCCAACCTCTC
>JBILBX010000038.1:0-6831 GCA_044353495.1 Candidatus Limnocylindrus sp.
CATCGGAGGTGCTCCAAGGGCACCCCTCATCTCTTCATCACATCTTGGATGTGCATAGGGTAGCAAATCTACGCCTGGGGGCTCCCCCCAAGCAGGGCGACCCGCACTGGACCCCCCTCAAAGCGTCGATCGGCTGCCTCCGGTCGGAGGAGCGTGATCGTGAGCCCATCCGCATTGACGCGCACGGTGGTGAGCCGCCCAACAAGTGGGAGGCGCCCTTCAGGCCGCCCAGCGGCCCCAACTCGAGCCCGGTACTCCCCTGGTGGGGGCACAGCCGCCTCGCTTGGCTGCAGGCGCACCTCGTCACCCTGGAGCCTGCCCACGAGGGCGTAGGGTCGAGCAAGGAGGCGCGCCGCCCCTGTCAGGTCCCCACCCACGATCGCCTCTCGGATGCGGGTGCTGCGAATGGGGGCCCCGCCAGCGGTCGCCTCTGCCACTGGGTGTACCTGCAGTCCGTGCGCAGCCCCCCAGGCCCGAACGTTGGGCAGCGTCCCTTGCCGGCCCTGGCCGAACGCGGACTCCGGGGAGAGGACAATGCTCTTCGCCCTCGTCACCTCGACAAGGCGCTCGATGAAGCGCTCCCACGGTGTATCGCGCGTCTCTGGCGTAAAGGGGAGGTCACACCAAAGGTCAACGCCGGCCCCCGCCATGCGAAGCTCGAGCTCCCCTGCGTCGAGGAGTTGGAGTGGGGTTGCGCCGCGTATCAGCAGGTCGGGGTGTGGCGTGAAGCCAATGTGAACGCGCTGAAGCCCTGCCGCCCGAGCAAGCCGCTCAGCAGCGGCGAGCAGACGCACATGCCCACGATGGAGCCCATCAAAGACCCCAAGGGTGAGGACCGACCCAGGAGCACCCTCGGCTGACGCAATCTCCAGCGCCAGCTCGTCCCATCCAACCACTCTCTTCATAGGCGTTGGCCGACCAGCGCATTTGATTCAATGAAGACACGCTCTGGCTGTGCGCCGAACGCGGTGCGGCGACCGAACGCCGCGATCGCGCCATGCACGTGTAGGCGTAAGGGGCTCCCCTCCGCAGTCTCTTGGCCGGCACGATCGAGCATGCCGAGTGGGAGTGCAATCCCGTCGCGCAGCAGCGCCGCTCCATTCTCTCCGACCTCTGTAGCGGCGATGTGATCGAGTCCAGCGTCAAGCGGGAGGAGCAGGTTGCGTAGTTCGCCCGCGAGAGCGGCGGCGGCGATCTGCTCCATGGTGTGCGCCTCCCCTACTGCAAAGACACCAGAGCCCACGCGACGCAGTGCGACGAGATGGGCACCGCTTCCTGCATCGCGGCCAAGGTCCCGTGCAATGGCGCGAATGTAGGTACCGGAACTCACGTCCAGCTGGGCGTGCATCAAGGGCTCTTCGGCATGAGAGTCGTCCCAGCCGAGCACCTCAAACCGCTTGATCTCAATCGGACGCGGTGCAAGCTCAACCACCTCCCCTGCGCGCGCACGCTCATAGGCGCGTACGCCGTCTGTGCGCTTCGCTGAGTGGGATGGCGGCACCTGCTCGAGCGCGCCGCGGTAGCGAGGCAGCAGAGCCTCAACGGCTGCTCGGGAGGGGGGCGCCCCTAGATCGCCCATGCGCTCGCCATCAAGATCGTCGGTCGTCGTTGCGCCACCAAATGAGAAGGTGGCCTCATAGCGCTTTTCGCCGCCAAGGTGCAGGCTCGCCAAGCGGGTCGCTCGGCCGAGGACTAGTACCAAGAGCCCAGTAGCGAACGGGTCGAGGGTGCCGCCGTGACCGATGCGTGGCTGGCCGGCCATGCGGCGGATTTTCGCCACGATGTCGTGGCTCGTTGGGCCGTTCGGCTTGTCAACGAGAAGAACCCCGTCGATGCCTGGCGTACTCGGCCGTCGCCGCGCCATTCGCTCAGCCCGCTACGTTGTGCGCGCGAAGCTCCGTCACGCGCGCCAGCACCAGGGCGACGGCTTCGCTCACGGGGCGTTCAATCGTTGCGCCAGCAGCGCGGGCATGTCCGCCGCCACCGAAGGCACCAGTGATCGCGGTGGCATCCGGACCATCGCCCTTTGTACGTACGGAGATGCGTGCGGCAGCCGGACCATCTTCTTTAAAGAAGATCGCAACGTCCGCCTCTGCGACGTGCGCGAGTGCATCAACGATCCCCTCGCTCATTTCGAGATTCGCTCCACTCTCAGTAATGTCGGCCAGCATCATGGTTGCGAATACCGTGCGACCAGCATCCGCGGTGGTCAGGCTCGCCAGCACACGCGCGTGGAGCTGCACCTGCGCGAGCGGCTTCGAACGGTAGATCTTTCGGGAGATCTCGCTGATCGGCGCACCTGCGGCGAGGAGAAGCCCACCTACCTCAAGGGTTCGTGGGGTCGTGTTGCCATGCTGGAAGGTTGCGGTGTCCATGATGACGCCCGCGGCAAGCGTCGTCGCGACCCTACCCTGGTCTGCAGAGAGATCTGCTTCAAGCGCGAGCGCAATGAGGCTAACCATTTCGCAGGTTGCTGCCGCATGTGCGTCGACCCAGGCGAGAGGCCACGTTGTCTCGTTAGAAACGTGGTGATCAATCAGGATGCGTGGCGTTGCTGCCGGGAGCGCATTGATGAGGTCGCCGATACGGCCGGCACGCTTCGGATCGGCGCAATCGACGAGCACGATCGCATCTGGAGCCCAATTTGGCGCCTCGAGAGCAACCTCACGAATGGTTGGAATAACGTCGTAGACCGCCGGTGGGGCGTCAGCACTAATCACTGCGACCTCTGCGCCGCGCTGGCCGAGGATCGCCTTCAACCCGAGTGCTGCACCGAGCGCATCAGCATCGGGTCGTTCGTGCGGCACAACCCACAGCCTTTTTGCCACACGGAGTGCCTCCAACACGTTGGCGGGAACAGCGGCGAGCGCCGATGCTCGAAGTGCATCTGCGCGCTGTAGGTAGTCCGCGGCGTGCACCGTCCCCTGCTCGCTCATCCCTTCACCCTTCGGCTCTTCTCTTCGACCCCTGTGCGTGTCGGAGCTGGAAGTGGTGAGAGCGTCTCTGGTGGAAGACCGCCATCGGCGATGCTTCCGAGCAGCTGCTGAATGCGTGCGCCGCGATCCCCCGCCTCATCAAGTTCAAAGTGAAGATCGGGAACACGCCGAATGCGCAGGCCCTTACCGATCACGGTGCGAAGGTGCGATGCGGCACTCTTTAACGCTGCGAGCGAGGCGACACGCTGCTCTTCGCTCCCAATCGTGCTGACAAAGACCTTGGCGTGACGAAGGTCCGGAGAGGTGGAGACGCTGGTGACGGTTACGAAGCCGAGCCGTGGATCGCTGAGAGATCGTCCGATATGGGCACTGATCTCTTCTCGAAGCAGCTCGTCGACTCGGGGCATCCGCTCAGACATGCTTAGAGTGTCCGCCTCGTTGACTTCTCGCCAATGATCTCCAAGATGTCGCCCTCTTGCACGGTGACCGAAGCGCCAAGTCCGATACCGCACTCCTGGCCCTCTTTCACTTCGCGAACATCATCACGGAAGCGACGTAGTGATTCGATTACGTCGGTAGCAACGAGGTTTCCGCCGCGCATGACGCGCACCTTCGCACCACGCGTGACGCGACCTTCGCGAATGATGGAACCCGCGATGACGAAGCCTTTCCCTGGGAAGAGCTGCTTCACTTCGGCGCGTCCTTCGACTACCTCTGACTTCTCAGGGTCAAGCATTCCTTCGAGTGCCGCCTTCATATCGTCGGCGAGCTCGTAAATGATCTCGTAGAGACGAACGTCGACCTTGTTCGTTTCGGCCATGCGGCGCGCACCTGGGGTGAGCGTCGTGGTGAAGCCGAGCACGATGGCATCGGATGCGGAAGCGAGAAGGATGTCGTTCTCGGTAACCTCACCTGCGGCGGAGAGAAGCACGTTGATTCGCACCTCGTCGCTCTGCATCTTCTCGAGCTGGTGCTCAATCGCGCCGAGAGAGCCAGCCACATCGGACTTCAGGATGACGCGCACCTCTTTGCCGGCCCCAGATTGAATGCGCTTGTAGAGGTCTTCCATGGTGGCGTTTCCGTTGTCGCGACCGGCGCTCGTTGCATCGGCAGCAGCCTCAGACCAGGCGCGCGCCTCCTTCTCGTCTGCCGCAATGCGGAAGATCTCACCACTGACAGGGACCTCAGGGAGGCCGGAAACAACCACTGCCGTGGAGGGGCCAGCCAACTTGATGCGACCCCCATCCGTGGACTCAAGAGATCGCACCTTCCCCGAGATCGCACCGACAACCATATGGTCGCCCACGCGGAGGGTGCCCGTCTGCACGATCACGGTAGCGATCGGGCCACGCCCCTTGTCGCGCTGCGCCTCGATCACTGTGCCGACGGCACGGCGCGCCGGATCAGCCTTGTAGTCGCCGAGGTCGGCAACGAGCAGGACCATGTCAAGGAGATCCTCAAGGCCCGCACCGGTTCGAGCGGAGACGGCCACGAGCGGCACATCGCCGCCGTAGTCTTCGATGACGACGCTGGACTCTGCAAGCTCGGTCTTGACGCGATCAGGGTTTGCGTCTGGCTTATCGACCTTGTTCAGCGCAATGATGATCGGCACGTTCGCCGCACGCGCGTGGCTAATCGCCTCTTTTGTTTGCGGCATCACGCCGTCATCGGCGGCAACCACGACGATGGCAATGTCTGTGACTCGCGCGCCGCGCGCTCGCATCGCCGTAAACGCTTCGTGGCCAGGAGTATCAAGGAAGAGGATGGAGCGGTCGCTACGCTGCACCTGGCTCGCACCAAGATGCTGGGTGATACCACCGCGCTCACCCGCCGCCACACTTGTCTTGCGCAGGGCATCAAGCAGGCTCGTCTTGCCGTGGTCAACGTGGCCCATGACGGTGACGATCGGGGCGCGCGAGATCAGGTTTGCGCCTGGCGCTTCGCTGAAGAACTCCGTCTTTGTCGCAGCCGGTGGCGCCTCTGGAACCGCCTCTGGAGTCGCCTCGTCTTCTTCAGGCTCTGGCTCTTTCACGGTGAAGCCGAGCTCTGTCGCAATGAGGGATGCAGTCTCGCGGTCAATGCCCTGGTTCATGGTGGCAAAGACGCCACTGCGGATCAGCGGGTTGATGATGTCTGCAGGGTTGACCTTGAGGAGCGTTGCCAAATCACCAACAGCGATGGAGGCGGGCAGCTCGAGGATGCCGTCATGCACCTGTGCAGCGCGTACTGGCTTCGGCTCTGGCGGCAAGCGATCAGGGCGCGGTGGACGGATGCTCTTGCGCTGCTTCGTCATCTGCTACCCCCTTTCGCCATCTCCGCTTTTCGCTCAATCAGGATGCGCTCAAGATCTTCGGCTGTGATGCGATCCTTCAAACCTCGTCGTAATCCATCAGCAATCAGTGCGTCATGCGCTTCGTCGCCACTCTGGCAGATCCACGCACCTCGACCGCCGACAGTAGCCGTGTGTACTCCTCCATCTGCGGAGGCTCCGTACCGCACGAGCGACTCCATCGGCTGTTTCAGCCGACAGGCAACGCAGGTGCGAGTACGAACGGCGGGCGTCTTAGGCCTCCTCGCCCGCTGGGGCACCTGCAGGAGCTTCAGCGGCCCCTGTCCCGTCACTGGCAATGTCAATGCGGAAACCGGTGAGTCGCGCGGCAAGGCGGGCATTCTGACCGCCAGCACCGATCGCCAGCGAGAGCGCGCGCTCCGGAACAACGACGGTTGCCGACTTCGACGCCTCATCAACGGTGACCGAAACAACCGGCGCTGGTGAGAGGGCTCGCCCAATCGCCTCAGCCGCGTCATCGGTGTGCGCGATGATGTCAATCTTCTCGCCGCCAAGGTCTTCAACCACAGCCTGCACGCGTGCGCCACGCTGACCGACTACAGCACCGACTGGGTCAAGCCCAACCTGCTTCGTTGCCACGACGATCTTGGTGCGGCTTCCAGGCTCGCGAGCGATCGAGGTGATCTCCACCGTGCCTGCAGTCAACTCGGGAACCTCAAGCTCGAAGAGCTTCTTCACAAAGTTCTTATGGGTACGCGTGAGCAGGATCTCTGGCCCACGAACGGTTGTGCGCACCTCAAGCAACAGCGCCTTGACGTTTTCACCAATGCGGAAGGTATCAAGCTGCGACTGCTCGGTTGCAGGCAGGTACGCCTCGGCCTTACCAACATCCAAGACAAGGTTGCGGCGGTCGACACGCATGACCACACCGGTGAGAATCTCACCAGCGCGCTCGGCAAACGACTGCATGATCAGGTCGCGCTGGATCTGGATCAGGCGCTGCTGAAGCGCCTGGCGCGCCTGGGCGGCGACGATGCGGCCCATGTCGCCATCCATCTCTTCCAGTTCAATGAGGTCGCCAGCAACGGCACCCGGCTTTGTGGCCTGGGCCTCCTCTGGCGTCCACTCTGCACCTGGGACGAGGACCTCTTCAACCACTCGACGGGCCCGGAAGACCCGCATTGCCCCTGATTCAGGATCAAGGCGCACGTGGATATCGGATGAAGCGTGTCGGCGATTCAGGGCGACCGCGTAGGACTCCTCTGCCGCCTGCAACACCGCAGCTCGATCAATACCGCGCTCAGCGCCTAGCTGAATGAGGGCGCTCACAAGCTCTTTGCTCACGTCACGCCTCCCTTCTGTACTTGCGACCCCGATAAAAAAGACGTGGGGGTCACCCACGTCTCTCGTTCGGCGGCCGTTGTTACAGCAACTATACCACGGGGTTAGAGGCGATACTCCCAAGCACGACCCATCGTACCCCCAGGGCGTTCAATCCGTGCAAAGACAGCGTCTCTACGCTTGCGCCGGGCGCCCCCACCTTTGCCAGGGATTTAGCGCGTGCTCGGGATTAGCTAGGCGTGGCTCCCCCAGTGAGGTTCAACA
>JBILBX010000039.1:0-6757 GCA_044353495.1 Candidatus Limnocylindrus sp.
CAGAGAGCCGCATCTCTGCCGATCGTGTGCGCGCCGCCGACGCCGACGGTGATATCGACTCCATCCTTGCCGGGGTAACGCCGCCCGAGGCCGAGCTGCTCCGACTCCTCATTGCGGCGCCCGCTGAACGGCTCCGGGTGCGCGACGTCCTCACCGATCAGCTCTTCACCAGTGGGCTCGCACGCTCACTGTGGCGAGGATTACGTGCGGCACTTGACGCTGGACTCGAGGCGGGGACGACCGTTGATGCGCTGGAACGCCTACCCAGTACGATTGAGGGCGAAGAGCGCCGCCTGGCGCAGGCACTCTCGGTACGCCTTGGGGCCACCGTTGAGATCACGCGGATCCGCATCGGCATTGATCAGACCATCTTGCGTCTGGAGGCTGATCGCCTCGAGGAGGCGATGGCCTGGTCGCGAAGTGAGATTGCTGAGGCGGAGCGCGAGGGCGATGCCGCTCGAGTTCGATCCCTCATGGAGGCTGAACGAGATCTTGGACAAAAGCGAAAGGCACTTGACCGACGCTTCTTGGCGTCGGGAGTGCTCACAGCGGCAAAGGGGGGGAGCAAGTGACGAAGGCGAAGCAGGTAGGTAAGGTGACGACCAATACGCCCGTGAAGGTGGCGCCCGCGAAGGCGACACCAGTGAAGGCCGCATCGACCAAGGTCGCCCCGAAAGCCGCCGCAAAGCCCGTCACGAAAGTTGCCCCGAAGCCAACCACAAAGCCAACCGCTAATCCAGCTTCGAAGCCAGTGGTGAAGCCGGCGGCGAAGGTCACCGCGAAGCCGACTGCGAAGCCGGCCGCAAAGACCGTCGCAAAGCGCGGATCACTCGCGACCTCTAAGGCCGCCCCGAAAGCCGCTGCGAAGCCGATTGCAAAGAAGGCCGCGCCAGTGAAGAGCGTCGCGAAGACTTCAGCGAAGCCAGTGACGAAGAGCGCCACCAAGCCCGCTGCAAAGCCAAGCACTAAACCAATCGCCAAGGCGAAGCCAGTGGCGAAGTCGGCCGCGAAGCCTGCCCCAGCGAAGGGGAAGAAGCCCGCCTCGCTCGCGACATCGTCTGCACCAGCAGCGAAGCAGAAGGGCGAGAAGGCGGCGCCAGCTGCAACGGCTGCCCCAGCAAAGCCGCAGGGGAAAGTTGCGAAGGGGAAGGCTGTGGCCGGCCCAGCGGCAAAGCTCGATGGCGTCGCTGAACCTGGCGCGGCGGATCTCGCCGAGATCGAAGTTGATGGCGTCGAGATGCTCAGCCCAGAGGCGGCCGCTGCACTCCTTGTTGCCGAAGTTGCTCCAGAGACACCGAAGCCCGAAGTTGTTGAGCCGGTTGCAGAGTCAACTGGTGTCGACGATCCAGTGCGCATGTACCTCAAGGAGATTGGTCGCGTCGGCTTGCTCACCGCCGAAGAGGAGGTCGTCCTCGCCAAGATGATTGAGCTCGGCGAGCAGATGGCGGACGAGCCGTGGAAGGCCGTCTACAACCTGCATCAGTGGACATATCACGAGACGGAGCTCAAGACACGCAAGAAGAAGGAGTGGTACCGCCTAGATCCTGCGCTCGCCGCGAAGGCGCACGCCACCTATGCCGAAGCAATCGGCGCGTGGGTTAAGGGGCATCACGTGCACGAGTGCAAGGTCACCGGCTTTGACAAGGCCTCGCGCGAAGTGACGGGTGAAACAGCCAAGAAGAACTTGATGATTGCCAAGAGCCTGGTGAAGTCATTCAATGATCCAAACCGACGCAACCTTGCAGCGAAGACGGCGGAGATGATCGACTTTGCCTTTGCGACGGTGGGAACAGGCGACATGGAGAGCCGCGACAACGGCGTGCTCCAGAAGCTCTTCCTCTGGGCACGCGATGAGATCGCCTGGCCAGCACTCGAGACCTGGATCGTGCAGGGGAAGCACATCTCAAAGGATGGCAAGGATTGGATCCGTGAGGCGGGTTGGGATCCCGAGAACCCGGCACTCGGCAAGCTGCGTGGCCGTGAGGGCTACGTGGTGCAGCTCGGCTGGCGCGGGCGCGAGGAGCTGACGAAGGCGAACCTGCGCCTCGTCGTCTCGATCGCCAAGAAGTACATCGGTCGTGGCATGAGCTTCTTGGACCTGATCCAAGAGGGGAACATCGGTCTGATTCGCGCCGTAGAGAAGTTCGAGTACATCAAGGGCTTCAAGTTCTCGACGTATGCCACATGGTGGATTCGCCAGGCGATCACGCGAGCGATCGCTGATCAGGCCCGAACGATCCGCATCCCGGTGCATATGTACGAGCAGCTGAACCGCCTCACCCGTGTGCAGCGCCAGCTCTTCCAGGAGCTCGGTCGTGAGGCGACGGATGACGAGATCGCCAAGGAGCTCACCAAGGTGACCGAGTCAGAGGTGACCGCAGAGCGCGTCCGCGAAATGCGCAAGGTGAGCCAGGAGCCGGTCTCCCTCGAGACGCCGATCGGCGAAGAGGAGGACAGCCACCTCGGCGACTTCATCGAGGATAAGGCGGCGAAGAAGCCGGACGAGGCGGCGAACAGCCAGCTCCTCTCCGAGCAGATCGTCGCCACGCTCGAGTCACTCAGCCTCCGCGAGCAGCGCGTGCTACGGCTGCGCTTTGGCCTGGAGGATGGGCGCCAGCGCACCTTGGAGGAGGTCGGGGCCGAGTTCAACGTGACCCGCGAACGTATCCGCCAGATCGAGGCGAAGGCGCTGCGCAAGCTGCGCCACCCATCGCGAGCACGCAAGCTGCGCGACTACCTCGACTAGGGGGTTCGTGCGGCGGGGAGGAGGCGCGGCCCTCCCTGCTAATATTCCGCTCGCGGCAGCGGCCGCGGTCATTCCGGCGTAGCTCAGTGGTAGAGCGGGCGGCTGTTAACCGCCATGTCGTAGGTTCGAATCCTACCGCCGGAGCCAGCACTTTTCGAAATGAAAGGAAGAAGAATGTTTAGTCGCATAGCGCTCGTACTCATTCTCGCCGCCTTTGCTGGCTCAATCCTCGCTGCGGCGGCCTACCCAGGCAACCGCATGGACGCAGGAAACTAAGAGAGATGGTTGCAACCGGACTTAGCGAGAGCCCTCAGGCCTATCGCGCCAAGTTGCTCGAGCAGAGTGACAGCCAGATCGATGCGTGGGCAACCGGCTCACTGCGCGACATGGCGAAGCGCAAGGGGATCGTCGCCACCATCCACGAGTTCTCCCATGCCGCGCATCTCGATGAAGACGGGCTTGCGGGCGCCTACACGCTCGGTGGTGGACCAGCCGCCACGATGGGGCGTGACGCGGAGGGGCGACTGCTTCTTCCTGCGGTCAGCCTCTGGTGCCTCGTCCCTGGCCTTCGCGCCGTCGACCCGAAGGGTGGTCGCGAGCGACTGGTTGCCTTTTTGGTCGCAACCTTCGAAGAGGTCGTCTACATCTAGGTTCGGTCAGCTACTCCGACTTCTGCCGCAAGATCGCGGCGAGGTTGTCGAGCTTATTCCGCGCGATCAGTAGCCACTTCGCCATGTTCGCACGATCGGTTTCGCTGAGTGGAGCCCCCGCCTCTGGCTGATCAATTTCGTGCAGCACTGCAGCAAGCGCATCGATGGAGCCCGCCAGGCTGTCGCGCGCGTTGGTCAGCGCTGCGTCCGACGCTGAAGCGATGGCCGCGGCCTGAGCGGCGATCGGCGCAGTCTCACTCGCGGTCACTGGCTTTGCTGCCGTAATGATCGGTCGCTCATTTGGTGAGGCGTACGGGAAGATCGATGGTGCGACGACCTCTGGTGCGGCGGCTGGCTCGGGGCGTTCGTCGCGGACGACACTCTTGAGGCGGGCGAGCGAGAGCTCGCCGCGCAGTACTTGTGCCGCCAACTCGCTGCGCCGCGCCTGATCGGTGATCTTCATCAGCTCATAGGCGTGGCTGATGGTGTCGGAGCGCTCCGCGACGAGCGCGCGGATGTCGGCCGGTGCATGCATCAGGCGCAGGCGATTTTCGACGTAGCCCTTGTCCTTACCGATGCGCTCGGCCAACTTGCGGATGCTGTAGCCGAGCTCGCTCGTCATGCGCGCGAAGATCGCCGCCTCATCAAGCGGGGAGAGATCCTCACGCTGCAGGTTCTCGATGATCGCAACCTCAAGGGCGATCTCATCGCTCATCGCTTCAACGATGGCAGGGATCATCGGCAGGCCGAGTGAGAGCACGGCGCGCCAGCGACGCTCACCCGCAACGATCTCGTAGGAGCCCGGCTCGGTTGGCCGCACGATGATCGGCTGAAGCACCCCATGTTCGCGAATGCTGGCGGTGAGCTCATCGATCGCCAACGGCGGCAGTGCGAGACGAGGCTGTTTGGTGTTCACCGAGACGCGGTCAACGGCGATCTGTCGCACTGAGCGATCACCCTGGGCACCCTCGGGCGGGAGGAGCGAAAGAATGGAGTCGTCGAGCTCCTGACCGCTGCCCCCTGAATCGCCCGTCTGCTGCTTCCCCTTCGGCATGCTGCCTCCTCAGTTCGATTCGTGTGCCTTGCGGCCCACCGTTTCGCCGCATCGTACCGCGCGAGGGGTGTGGGAGAATCGTGCGAAGCGAAGCGCCCGTGGAGGGGCAGTAGGGAGGTGAGCGTGGGCAAGGAGCAGGCGCGCGACGTCGCGCGCGATACCACCGCCTCTGGCGCACCCCTCAAAACGAACTATGGCCCTAGTTCGACGCGCGATGCCGCCGCCGAGATCGGCAGCGCTGGCGCCTTCCCATACACGCGCGGTGTGCAGGAGACGATGTATCGCGGACGTCTCTGGACGATGCGCCAGTACGCTGGCTTCTCGACGGCACGCGAATCCAACGAGCGCTACCGCTACCTGCTGGAGCAGGGTCAAACTGGCCTCTCGGTTGCCTTCGACCTGCCAACGCAGATGGGCTACGACTCCGACGCGCCGGAGGCGGAGGGTGAGGTCGGCCGCGTCGGTGTCGCCATTGACTCGATTGCCGACATGGAGACGCTCTTCCAAGGAATCCCGCTCGACAAGGTTTCGACCTCGATGACGATCAACTCCACGGCGCCGATTCTGCTCGCGCTCTATGTGGCGGTAGCCGAGCGCCAAGGGGTCTCACGCGCCGAGCTCTCGGGGACGACGCAGAACGATCTCCTCAAGGAGTACATCGCTCGCGGCACCTACATCTTTCCGCCCGAGCCATCGCTGCGCCTGATCACCGACGTCTTCGAGTGGTGCGCCACCGAGCTTCCGAAGTGGAACACGATCAGCATCTCGGGCTATCACATGCGTGAAGCGGGGGCGACCGCCGCGCAAGAGCTCGCCTTCACCTTCGCCGACGCCATCGCCTACGTTGATGCGGCGGTTGCGCGCGGCCTCGAGGTCGACGCCATCGCACCGCGCCTCTCCTTCTTCTTCGCTGCATGGACCGACATCCTCGAAGAGGTGGCGAAGTTCCGCGCGGCACGCCGCATCTGGGCGCGGATCATGCGTGATCGCTACGGCGCGAAGAGCGAGAAGTCGCTCCTCTGCCGCTTCCATGTGCAGACCGCCGGCTCCACCCTGACCGCGCAGTCCATCGACAACAATGTCGTGCGCGCCGCATATCAGGCGCTCGCTGCAGTGTTGGGTGGCGCGCAGAGCCTGCACGTCAACGGAAAAGATGAGGCGCTCGCCCTCCCGACTGAGGCCTCCGCGCGCCTCGCGCTGCGCACGCAGCAGGTACTCGCCCATGAGGCCGGCGTTGCAGGCACGGTGGATCCGCTCGGTGGAAGCTACGCCGTGGAGGCGCTCACCGATCAGGTGGAGCGCGACGCCCTCGCCCTCATCGCCGAGGTTGATCGGCTCGGCGGCATGGTCGCCGCCGTTGCGGCGGGATTCCCGCAGCGCGCCATTCAAGACTCGGCGTACGCCTATCAGCGCGAGGTGGAGAGTGGTGAGCGCGTGATCGTTGGCGTCAACCGATTCGTCGACGAAGAGGTCGAGACACCAGCGATTGCCCGCATTGACCCGGCGCGCGAGCGCGAACAGGTTGCTGAGCTGCAGGCGTTCCGAGCTGGGCGCGATGATGCGGCGGCGACTGCTGCCATCGCCGAGGTGATCGCGACAGCGAAGGGGAGCGCCAACATGATGCCGCCGATCCTGGCCGCCGTGAAGGTGGGCTGCACCGTAGGTGAGATCAGCGCCGCACTCCGCAGCGTCTGGGGCGAGCACCGCGAGGCGATGGTCCTATGAGCCTCCCCGTGCGAGGTCGCATTCACCACGTCGCCTCTGTTGTACGCGACATCGATGCATCGATTGACTTTCACACGCGCGTGCTTGGCTTGGCACTCGAGCAGGTTGCCGAGGTGCCGTCACAAGAGGTGCGTATCGCCTTCCTCACCGCTGGCGACTCCAAGATCGAAGTCGTCTCGCCAACAAATGAGACGAGTGGCGTTGCGCGATTCCTTGAGTCGAAGGGGGAGGGATTTCATCACCTCTGCCTCGAAGTCCCCGACATCGCTGCCGAGCTCACCGCCCTCGCCGCGGCGGGTGTGCAGCTGATCAATACAGAGGCGGTGGCTGGCGTCGAGGGACCGGTGGCCTTCTTGCACCCGAAGAGCTGCAACGGTGTGTTGATTGAGTTGATCGAAGCGCCTGGCGGTCCTGCATGGAACCGCCTTGGGTTCGGCGCTCCAGGGGAGCTGCGAATTCGCTAGCGCTTAGCGCTTCGTGTAGCCGGCCTCAATCAATAGGCGCGGGAGTTCGGTCGGCGAGGCGGCCACCTTGAATCCGGCGGCCTCGAGTGCAGCGATCTTGTCGATCGCTCGGCCCGAA
>JBILBX010000040.1:0-6748 GCA_044353495.1 Candidatus Limnocylindrus sp.
GCATGAGCGGCGCACGCATCGAAATCGCTGCGAGCATCTTGAATGCTGATCTCGGCGCACTCCGCGAGGCGGTACAGGCGGCAGAGGCGGCGGGTGTTGACCGCATCCATCTCGACATCATGGACGGCCACTTCGTGCCGAACCTTACCTTTGGTCTCGCGACTGTTGAGGCGTTGCGCTCCGCCACGAAGCTTCCGTTTGATGCGCATTTGATGATCCTTTCGCCAGGGCTCTGGGCGACACGTTATGTTGATGCTGGGTGTGAATCGGTCGCGATCCACGTGGAGGCGCCAGACCAACACCGCGCAACGCTCGACGCGATTCGTGACAGCGGCGGTCGCGCCGGTCTCGCAATCGACCCTGAGACACCGATTGAATCCCTGACCTCATTCCGTGACGAATTGGACTTCGCACTCGTCATGACCGTCAAGTCGGGATTTGGTGGGCAGTCGTATCGAGCCGAGGCGGCTGGGCGCATGGCCGCGATCCGCACACTAATCGGCGAGCGAGGCGGTCAACCGTTGCCACTCCATGTCGATGGCGGTATCAACCCAACAACGGCGGGTGACGCAGCGGCGGCTGGTGCAGACCTACTGGTCGTTGGTAGCGCCCTCTTCTCGGCGCAGGGCCCTACCGGTATGGGTGGGGCGGTTCGGGCGATTCGGGAGTCGGCGACCCGCTAGGGTCGCGGTCGACTTAGGCGCCCTTGCTGGCCGTACGGCGGCAGCGGGTGCAGACGAGAACGCGCTTCGTGGTGGTTCCAACAGCGATGACCGTTGGCTGCAGGTTGGCGCGGAAGCGGCGGTGGGCCCGGACGCGGTTCATCCCGACCGACTGGGGGTTGAATCCCGCGATCGAGTCCTTGCCGCAGAGGGTGCAGAAGCGAGCCATGTCTAATCTCCTTACGTGGTGGGGCGCCCAGTGGGACACGCCCGTCGTTCGTGCCGTATCGTAGCAGGTGCGTCCGAAGCCTTGCCCAGGCTCGGCGAAGGGAGGGAGTGCCTATGAGCCGCACTGAGGGGATCCGAGTAGCCGCAGGGGGTTCCCTGCGATGAGCCGCAAGAGCTGGGACGGCGTCGAGCTGATGGCCGCCCTCCGGTCGGGTCTCGATCGCCTGGAGAGCCGCGTCGAAGAGGTCAACGCCCTCAACGTCTTCCCTGTCCCTGATGGCGACACCGGAACGAACATGCTGGCAACGCTGAAGGCCGCCATCGCTGAGGGGGACGCCTCGTTGGCGACCGGAGTCACCGCGATTGATGAGGTGAGTGCCGCAGTGGCTCGTGGCGCCCTGCTTGGCGCGCGAGGGAACTCTGGCGTCCTGCTTTCGCAGATCCTCCGTGGCCTCCCGCAGGCCGTCCGCGGTCGCCAGCGCGCCCGAGCCACTGAGATTGCGCAGTCCCTCTCCCTCGGTGTGTTGCACGCCTATTCGGCCGTGGCAACACCAACAGAGGGGACAATCCTCACGGTTGCACGCGAAGTGGCCGCTGCGGCGATGAAGGAGTCGGAAGGCGCATCAGAGTTGCGCCCATTCCTCGAAAGCATCGCCGCCACGGCACGCGTCTCCGTGGAGAAGACACCGACCCTCCTTGCCGTCCTCCGCGAAGCTGGCGTCGTTGACTCTGGTGGCGCAGGGCTGCAACTCATTCTTGAAGGGATCGCCAACGTCCCTTCCGTCGCGCCGTCGCGGGGCACTGTTGAGGCAGAGCGCCGAAACGCTGCACCTCCGTCGTCCAAGCCCGTCGCCGCTGCAGCACCGGTCGCACCGGTCGAATCTGCCCCCACAGAGTTCGGCTACGAGACCGTCTTCATTCTGAGTTCGCCAACAACGCCGTTGGACCTTGCCGCCATTCGTGCGCATCTAGAGACGATTGGGGAGAGCGTGCTGGTTGCTGGCGATGAGACGACCTGCAAGGTACACGTGCACAACCTGCGACCCGATGAGGTCTTGGCGTATGGCATTAGCTTGGGCGATGTGCGTGCCGTCACGATCGAGAACCTCGACCAGCAGAGCGCGGAGCGGGCGACCGGTCACGCAGCGTTCAACCAGTTGGCTGATGGACCACTCACCGCCTCACCGCGACCTGCCGCTGCTTCACTTGGCCGCGGAACGTCAATCGTGGCTGTCGCTGCGGGATCTGGTCTCGGCGATATCTTGCGCTCCGCTGGCGCGTCACAGATCGTCCATGGCGGACAGACAGAGAATCCGTCTGCCGCGGAGATTGCTTCAGCCATCGCGCATGCCGGCACCGAGTTCGTCGTCGTTCTTCCGAACAACAGCAATATCGTGCTGGCAGCACGCCAAGCTGCCGACCTCTCAGCAGCACATGTCGTGGTGATTCCTACCCGCAATGCCGCCGAAGGGATCGCCGCCCTCCTCTCATGGGATCCATCACTCACGCTTGAGGAGCTCGTCCCTCGCATGGAGGCGGCTCGAGCAGAAGCACGCACCTTCCGCGTTGTTGAGGCGGTGCGCGATGCCGTTGTACGGGGCGTCTCTGTAAAGGCTGGTGAAATCATGGCGCTTGACCCAGTCGATGGAATCATTGCAACAGGGAGCAGCGATGTTGAGGCAATCGTTGCGGGCCTGGCTGGGCAGTCGGCAGAGCTGATCACTCTCTATGTGGGTGCCGACGTCTCCGACGAGCAGGCCACCGAATTCGTGAACGCGGTGCGCGGCGCTATTACTGGGGTTGAGGTTGACCTGCAGCGGGGCGGCCAGCCAATCGAACGGGTGCTCGTGAGTTTGGAGTGACCGTCGATCCCGGCGAACTCCCGCTGAAAGGGCTCGCCCTCCCCGGTGGCTCCAGCCTCCTTCGAGGCCTCGCGAAACTCGGCGTCAGCACAGTTGCCGACCTGCTGACCTATCTGCCTCGTCGCTATGAAGACCGCCGCGAGATCACGCCAATCGCCGAGCTTGCCGGGGGAGTGAGCGCCACGATCTCAGCGCGCGTCACTGACCTCCGCGTCGAGAAGACCTGGCGCCGCGGCGTTCAGCGCACGATCGCAACGCTCGTCGATGACTCTGGGGCGGTTGACGCCATCTGGTATGGGCGACGGTTCATTGAGCGACGGCTGACCGTTGGAACCACCATTGTTGCCACCGGGCGCGTGAAGGCGATGGGGTGGACGATGCAGCTAGAGGCACCCGAGTTCAGCCCGATTGGTGGGGGAGATCAGGTCAGCGCTGGTCGTATCGTCCCTATCTATCGCTTGACCCGTGGAGTAACGGCCCTGAGCCTGCGGCGGGCGGTACGGGCCCTCTTGGACCAGTTCGGTGCCGATCTTGTTGATCCGTTGCCAGGCTCGGTGCGGTCGCGCAACGGGCTTATGCCGCTCGCACAGGCGATTGAGGCGTTGCACTGGCCAGAGGAGTTTGACCTTCGGGATGCGGCGCTCCGCCGCCTCGCCTTTGATGAACTCTTCGCGGTGCAGATTGCGCTTGTCCATCGCAGTCGTCGCCGGGCCGGTGACGGCGCCTTCAGCATCACCCCGACTGCTGCGGAACGGACCGCCATCGAATCGGCAATCCTGGGCGGCATCGGTGGTGGCAAGGCAAAGAGCAAGACACCGTGGACCGGCGATCAACGACGTGCGATCGACGAGATCCTCACCGACCTTGCAACAGGCTCGCCAATGTTGCGCCTGCTCCAGGGCGATGTTGGTACGGGGAAGACCGCGGTCGCCTTCGTTGCCGCTGCTGCCACGGCGGCCGCTGGACACCAGAGCGCCCTCCTCGCCCCAACAGAGCTGCTGGCCCGTCAGCATGCCGCGACGGCGAAACGACTCCTCGCCCCACTCGGTATTGAGGTGGCGCTCGTGTTGGGCGGAGCCCCCGTCGCTGAGCGGCGAACAGCGCGCGTGGCGGCTGCGGATGGGCGCGCCGCGCTCGTCATCGGTACCCACGCCCTTTTCACCGAGGGGACGCAGTTCGCCTCCCTCGGCCTCGTCATCGTCGACGAGCAGCATCGCTTCGGTGTGGAGGAGCGGGCAAAGCTCCTCTCCAAAGCCTCCCGCGAACCGCACCTGCTCCTGATGACCGCGACACCGATCCCTCGCACCATCGCGCAGCTCCTCTATGCCGACGTTGCCTCCTCGGAGCTCCGCGAGCTTCCCTCTGGTCGTCAGCCGATCCGCACCGCCATTCGCACCAGTGCCGACTTGGAGCGCGTCTGGACCTTCGTGGACGAGGAGGCAGCCGCTGGGCGACAGACCTTTGTGGTGGTCCCGCGGATCGCCGATGCCGAGGGAGGCGGCGAACCGGAGCAGGGGACTACCTTTGATGATGATCTTGACGCGGGCGGTGCAACTGGGGTCGAGGCTCAGGCGCAGCTCCTACGTGAGCGTCTCCCACACCGTCGCATCGGCGTGGTGCATGGGCAGCAGCGCGCTGCGGAGCGAACGGTCGCAATGCAAGCATTCGTTGCTGGCGAAACCGACGTGCTGATCGGCACCACAGTGATTGAGGTTGGTGTCGACGTGCCAGCCGCCAGCGTGATGGTGATCCTTGAGGCGGAGCGTTTTGGCCTAGCCACGCTGCATCAGCTGCGCGGCCGTGTTGGTCGTGGTGGCGATAAAGGGTGGTGCATTCTGGTGAGCGATAGTGACGACGAGGTTGCCGCTGCGCGGCTTCAAGCGATTGAGTCCACCCGTGATGGCTTCTTGCTTGCGGAGCAGGACATCGCGTTGCGTGGAGAGGGGAGCGTCCTGGGCACATCACAGAGTGGCCTTCCGCCGCTGCGCATCGCAACGCTGGCGCGCGCCGACGATCGGGCGCTCGCCCTCGTCGCGCGAACGGAGGCCGAGCAACTCCTTGATCAGCGCGGCGAGGCGAAGGGAGAGGCGGCACTCCTCGTGCAGTCGTATGCCCGCGGCTGGCCGATTGGGCGGGCGACCGGCGCGGCGCTCACCGAGAGCGCGCCAGTATGAGCGCACAGGGGGGAACCCTTCGCATCATCGCGGGCGACCATCGCGGCCGACGCATTGCGGTACCGCCAGCCGGCACTCGCCCCATGGCCGATCGCGTGCGCGAATCACTATTTGCGGTACTTGAGCCCCGCATCGTTGGCGCGAGATTTGCTGATCTCTGCGCGGGGAGTGGTGCGGTTGGGATCGAGGCGTTGAGTCGCGGTGCCGCTCATGCGCTATTTGTGGAGCGCTCGCGCGACGCGGTAGCAATCATTCAAGCGAATCTGACGACACTGAAGTTGACGGAACGGGCGACCCTCCAGGGGGCCGATGTGCTGGTGGCACTCAATGCACCTGGCGCCTCATTCGATCTCATCGTTGCCGATCCCCCCTACGACGACACCGCCGTGGCGGAGGGGATCATGGCGCGCTGCGCCGCCCCTGGTGGTCCGCTCACCGATGAGGGGCTCCTTGCGCTCACGGGGCGCACGCGGCCGGGCGACCTGCCCCGAGCCCTCCCTGAAGGACTACGATGTGTGCGAACGCTGATCTACGGCGATAGCTGCGTAGATCTCTTGGAACGCACCGAGGGAACGGGAACGGAGGTTGGCAATGAGTGAACGAGTGGCGCTCTATCCGGGCAGTTTTGACCCTGTGACCTTTGGTCACATCGATCTGATTCGTCGCAGCCTGGCCATTGCCGATCGACTCGTCGTTGCGATCCTGCCGAACTCTGACAAAGAGGCCCTTCTCACCCTTGAGGAGCGGACCGCTCTCCTACGGAGCGTGATTGACGCTGAGCTCGGCGAGGCGAGTGCACGAGTGCAGATCCTCTCTGCATCAAATCTCGCCGTTCGCGTTGCGGCCGATGCTGGGGCGACCCTGATCATCCGTGGCCTCCGTGCCGGCTCCGACTTTGAGGCCGAGCTTCGCATGGCGCACGCGAACCGGCTTCTTGCGCCAGAGATTGAAACCGCCTTCTTGATGACGGCGCCTGAACACGCCTCAACATCGAGCCGGCTCGTTCGTGAGGTGGCGCGCTATGGCGGGCCGCTTGATCGACTCGTGCCGGCCGCTGTTGTCCCAGTTCTGACTGCCGCCGCGCGACGACGCTCTTCAAAGGCGTAACTCGTGGAGAGCGAATCGGCGGCGGTGCTGCCGCCCCTCTATCCCGTTGATCTCTCGCCGCTGCTCGCCGAATCGGCGGGGGGTACCTTCACCCTTGAGCCATTCACCGTCGAGGAGCAACTCGACGATGAGCTCTTCAAGGCTGCGGTCCAGGTTCGGATCGACCGAACCAATCGCGGAGTGCGCATCGTTGGCACCGTCCGCGGTAGCCAGAAGGGAGCCTGCGGTCGCTGCCTGGCCCCCGCAGTCGCGCAGCTGAGCGCACCGATCGACGAGGAGGTGCTTGAGCCCCGGCATGCGACGGAGGGGGCGCTCCTGATCGGCAAGGGGAACAGCGCTGATGTTGGTCGGCTCGCTATCGAGGCGCTCGACCTGACCCGTCGCCTGGTGCTGATCTGTACGCCACCCTGCCCAGAGCGCTGCGGCCTCTGCGGTGCAGAGCACCCCGCCAGCACCTGTCCTGAGCGGGGACTCGACCCTCGGCTGGCTGGCTTAGCCGCCCTCCTCCCCCCTGAAGGGGACGAAGGCGCGCCGATCGGGTAGGATTCCCCTCCAAGGCGCGCCCAGTCGGGCGCCAACGAGCGAGGTCAAAAAACATGGGCGTACCAAAGCGGAAGAAGTCGCACGCACGTCAGGGTGACCGACGTTCGCACCATGCCTTGACGCTCCCATCCATGGATCGCTGCCCACAGTGCAACGCCGTCAAGCGTGCGCA
>JBILBX010000041.1:0-6441 GCA_044353495.1 Candidatus Limnocylindrus sp.
CATCAGTCCAGATGGCCGCTGGATCGCCGCCACACGCATGTCGGCGCGCGGCACTGATGTGGTGATCATGAACTCGACGACCGGTGAAGTCATGCTTGAGATCACCAGAACTGGCAAGTCGTGGGCTCCAGCCTGGTCGCCCAACGGGGCGCAGCTGGCGTACCTCTCTGCGAATGGTAGTCAGGCGAGTCTTAACCTCGCCTCATTTAGCGTTGCGCCATCGGGCCTGCCGAACCCGCCGGTGATCGTGAGCCCGCTCCGTGATCCTGTTGATCCAAATGTTCGACCAGCATGGGGGAGTTTGAATACGGCACCAGCTACAGAGAGCCCAGCGCCATGAGTCAATACCTCAACCTCCTCGGCGCATCTACTACGCGAGCGGGCTCAGCTCTCTGTGTTGGCATTGATCCGGTCCCATCAGCACTCCCTGTGACCTTCCGTGAATCGCATGCCGGTATTGAGCGGTGGATTGATACGCTGATCGCAGCAACCACTCCGCACGCGGCTGCGTTCAAAATGAACCTTGCCTACTTTGAGGCGCTTGGCAGTGAGGGGATGCGACTAGCCGAGCACGTGCGGCGACAGATTCCATCAGAGATCCCACTCATCGTTGATGCAAAGCGCGGTGACATTGGCGCAACGGTTGCGGCCCAAGGGGTTGCCCTCTTCGATGTTCTGGGTGCTGACGCGGTGACGGCCAATCCGTATCTCGGGATCGGTGCGCTGGCCCCCCTTCTTGATCGCAAAGACAAGTTCACCTACCTCCTTTGCCGCACATCAAATCCCGAATCGGGTGAACTGCAGAGCCTTCGAGTCGGCGCCAGCGATACCGACCCGGAGGAGACGCTGGCAGAGCGAGTGGCGCGACTCGCTGCGCGTCGCGCGGAGGGGGTAGCCGGTCGTATTGGACTGGTCGTGGGTGCGACCGATGCGGCGGCACTTCACCAGGTGCGAGCGGCGGCCCCTGGGCTCCCGCTTCTGGTTCCTGGCGTCGGTGCGCAGGGGGGCGAGGTGCACGCGGTCATCGCTGATGGCGGCGCTAGGACCGCCCCTGGCAACGCTGGCGCGGGGAGGGGGCTGCTCGTGAACGTCGGGCGCGGGATCAGCGATGCGGGCGCGGCAGACGAGCGGGTGGAGGAGGCGCTGGGCGCCGCAGCAGCAGAGTGGGGGCGTCGCCTCGCTATACTCGCCCCCTAAGGGCGCCAGCCCACTACGAGGAGGTTTTCAATGCCAAACGTCGGACCATTCGAACTGATCCTGATCCTTGCGGTTGTGCTCTTGGTCTTCGGGCCAGGGAAGCTCCCAGAGATTGGCAAGGCCGTGGGGAACTCATTCCGCGAGTTTAAAGATGCAACCTCAGGCACCTCAACTGCTCCAGCCAAGCCGCGTGCCAAGAAGACGGCAAAGCGCGCCACAGCCTCGCGGACAAAGCGAAAGGCGTAACGTCGGTTCGAGCTGATCATGTCTCGAGCGAGGGAGAGCAGCGACGCACCAGCGCCGCTGCTCCAGCACCTTAAGGAGCTCCGTCGGCGAGTCGCTATTGCCCTTGCGGCAGTTATTGTCGGAGCCGCTATCACCTTCGCGTGGGCCGACACTCTCATCGCGCTGCTGCGCACCCCACTCAACGACACCCCGCTCTTCTTCGTAGGTGTTGGGGACGCGTTTGGCATTCGGCTGCAGCTCAGCTTCATCGGCGGCGTGGCGCTGGCGATGCCGATCTGGCTCTGGCAGGCCTGGGCGTTTATTCGACCAGGCCTCACCGACTCAGAACGACGTGCGGCGCGGCCCTGGATCCCGCTCGCGCTTCTCCTCTTCATCATTGGTGTTGGGGTCGCCTGGGTGGTGCTTCCATTTGCAGTCAGCTTCCTCCTCTCCTTTGCCACTGATGATCTCACCCCACTGATTGCCGCCGATCGATACTTTGGATTTGTGGGCTCACTCATGCTCGTCTTTGGCTTGGCGACGGAGTACCCGATCCTCCTGGTCTTCCTTTCGCGTGTAGGGGTTGTCACCTCGGCAAAGCTTCGACGCTGGCGACGCAACGCGCTCGTCCTCGCCGTAGTGGTGGGCGCTTTCGCCACACCGGGAACAGATCTCGTCAGCCCGATCGTTCTCGGAGTGGTGCTGTATCTCCTCTATGAGCTTTCCATCTGGCTTGTTCGTATCGGGGGCCGCTGATGGTTGCGCCAGCGGCACAGCACAAGATTGTGTTGCTGACAGGGCTTTCGGGCGCTGGGAAGAGCACCGCAACGAAGTCGCTGGAAGACGTTGGCTTCCGTACCATTGATAACTTGCCGAACGATTTGATTCCCGCGCTTCTCGAAAAGATTCAACTTCAGCCGGATCGGTTCGCGCGCCTCTGCCTGGTGATTGATGCGCGGGATGGGGATCCGCGCGCTGCGATTGACGCGGTTCGCGCTGCAAGTTCGGCGGTAGGGACCGAGAGCCGTGTGATCTACCTTGACTCACGTGACGATGTGCTGATTCGACGATTCAGCGAGACGCGGCACCGACATCCGCTCGGTGGGCCGATTGATGCGCCGAGCGATGTTGCCGGAGCAATTCGCGCCGAACGCGCCCTGCTCAGCGCGTCACGTGAGATTGCGGATGCGGTGATTGATACGAGCGATCTTGCCGCTCGGGAACTGCGTGATCGTTTGGTGCAGGAAGTGTTGGGCAGGGATGCTTCGATTTCAGTGCATCTCACCAGTTTCGGATACAAGCATGGGATTCCTCTCGATTCAGATCTTCTTTTCGACGTGCGGTCGGTGGCGAACCCACACTGGGTGCCGGAGCTGCGACCGAAGGATGGCCGCGATCGAGAGGTAGCCACCTACGTGCTGGGCGATCCCGTCGGGGCTTCCATTGAGGCGGCAATTGTGGCGTTCGTCTCCACCACCCTCGACACCTACCTCAGCGACGGTCGTGGTCGCCTCAGCATCGCAATCGGCTGCACGGGCGGCCGTCACCGTTCGGTGGCGATTAGCGAGTCGCTGGCCCTGAAGCTCAGAGCACAGGCTGGCTCACACTCCGTGCACGTGCATCACCGAGATGTGGAGCGCACCTAAGCGGTGAATCGAGTCGGTTGGCTAAAGCCTGGTCTCGGAGTTAAACGCTGGCTGCTCTTGACGCTCTTGGGTGCGGGAGCCATTGCACTCGGTGCCCTAAGCGGCGTCCGTGCGCTCGCGGCAGGGGCGCAGCTCCCAGATCCGCTGGTACAGATCGCAGAGGCGGTGGCCCTGCGCGATCTAAATCCGATGGTTCGGGCCGCCGCCGCGGCGGCCGTCGGTCTTGTTCTCGTGGGAACTGGCCTCATCGGATTGGCTCGAGCGGCGATCCTCCCGTACCGCACCGATCGACCTGGTGTGTCGCTCCTTGAGCTGCTCGAGCGTCGTCGCCGGCTGGCTCGTGGGCGCCGCGTCGTTGTGTTGGGTGGCGGCACTGGGCTTGGAACTGCGCTTCGCGGACTAAAGCTTGAGACGGCACATCTCACCGCAATCGTTTCCATGGGAGATGACGGCGGCTCGTCAGGAGTGCTGCGCGAGCAGCTCGGGATCCCGCCGGTGGGCGACCTACGGAACTGCCTGGTGGCCCTCTCGGATGCGGAGTCGACCGCCGCCGATCTTCTGCGCTTTCGCCTCCCCGCTGAACCCGGCGCACCACGTGGGCACGCTATCGGCAACCTTCTGCTCGCAGCCGCCATCCATCAAGAGGGTGGAGACCTTGAACGTGGCGTTGCGCGCGTGCACCGCATCTTGAATGTCCGTGGAGAGGTGATACCAGGAACGACGGTCGCGCTGGAGCTGATCGGCACAACAGCGGAGGGGGCAACTGTCCGAGGTCAGGCGCAACTAGCACGCACCCGCCATATCGATCGCATGCGCATCGCACCTGAGGGAGCGCGGGCAACTCCGTCGGCGATAAAGGCGATCCAGCAGGCTGACCTGATCGTGCTCGGCCCAGGTTCGCTCTACACGAGCGTGATCCCGCACCTGCTCGTCCCCGAAATTCTTGCCGCACTCCAGGCGCGACGCGCACCACTGGTGTGGGTGGCGAACGTTGATGAGCAAGAGGGGGAGACAGAAGGGATGGACCTCGACGCTCATCTCGCTGCGCTTGAGGCGCACGGAGCGTCGGGAATCATTGACGGCATCCTTGCCACCTCAGCAAGCTCGCGTCGTGTTGGGGCGGTCGGTGGTGTACCGATTGCGCCAACGCTTCATCACGCTACCGATGCGGAGGGCCGAAAGCGTCCGCCACTCTTCGTTCGTGACATCGCCTCTCGGAGAACGCCGCATCTACATGAGCCAAATCTCCTCTCGCGTGCGCTCTTACGTCTCCCGCTGCGCGAGCCGCGACGGGCACGATGAGTCGGGGAGAGGCGGACCTCGTCGCCTCAATCCGTCATGAACTGGCGGCAATCCGACCGGCGCGCACCTGTTGCATACAGGCGGAGTTGGCTGCGCTTGGGGATTCCGGTCGTCGTGCTGACGTCTCCCTTGCACGCGCAGTGCATGAGTTGAGCACGGAGCTCGCGCAGCGCGGGGCCGCACGAGCCTGGACAGGATCGCCAAGGAGCCAAGCAGAGAGCTGCGCCGCTGACTTAGGTGGTGCGCGATCAGCGCAGCACTGTCGACTTGCACTCCTTCGCGGCCGCATCCTTGCCAGAGGTTCTCTCTCGCTCGCCTCAGGGAGCGTGCATCTAGAGATCAACGTCTCCTCCGTTGAAGCAACCCATCTGGCACAGCTGACTGCGCGAGATCAACTCGGCGGGCAACGTCGCGAGCGACGTGGCAAGGGGCTACTCGTGTGGAAGGGCCGTGATGTTCTTATTGATCTGTTGCGTCGACTCGGAGCATCTGCCGCGGTGGCCGAGATGGAGGCTCGTGGCATCGGGCGAGAGGTACGTGGGGCGCTGAATCGCAGTGTGAATGCTGAGACAGCGAACCTCACCCGTGCGGTGCACGCTGGGATGCGGCAGGCGCGAGCCTGCACCTTGGCGCTGGCGGAGGACCTTCTGCAGACAGACGGACTGCACGCACGGGTCGCCCGCGCTCGAGCCGAAGCCCCCGATGCAACCCTCTCTGAGCTTGCCGCGGACCTTGATCTGGCGCGCTCCACGGTGCAGCGGGCACTCGCCGAGGTTGAGCGCCGCGTCAGCGAGGCTCGGGTAGGCGACCACTCAGCGGGGCAACCTCTGCGATGATTCACGCATGAGCAGTCGGCAGATCACGGTTATTGCGAACTGGAAGGCAAACCTTCCGCCAAGTGAAGAGGTTGCGCTCGCCAAGGCAATTGCCGAAGGGCTAGGGAGCGCCCTCAAGGTCAAGGGGAGTCCCTCGAGCCTTCGCCTACTTCTTGCGCCGAGCGCGCTCGGTCTCGTCCCCGTCGCCTCGCTCCTCCGTCGCGAGTACCCCGAGGCCGGAATCGACGTTGCCGCACAAGATGTCTCACTCAGCAGCGCGGGAGCATTCACGGGTGAGATCCCTGCTGAGCATTTCGTTGGAATTGCCCCTGCGATCATCGTGGGCCACTCGGAACGCCGACGCGATCGGGGCGAGAGCGATGAGGCTGTCGGCGTGAAGTTGGCGCGAGTTGTGGCGGCCGGTTTGGCACCTGTGCTCTGTCTTGGCGATAACCTTCCGAACGCCGACATCGCGGCGCGTGTCGACTTCGTGCAAGCCCAATGTACGGCGGCCTTCGCCGCCGCGGAGCGCGCCGGGTGCAACGCAACGCAGCTCTACGCCGCAGGACTCGTGATCGCCTATGAGCCTGTCTGGGCGATTGGCACCGGAAATCCGGCTTCGGTGGAGATTGCCGAGGCGATTGCCAGCGGCCTTCGGAGTGCACTCAATCGTGAAGAGCTCCCCGTGCTCTACGGCGGCTCCGTTGACGCCGCTTCTGCCGCAACGTGGTTCGGCACACCTTCGGCGCGCACCGGCCTGGATGGGCTCCTTGTTGGTGGCGCCTCCCTCCACGCGGATCGATTCGTGGCCATCGTGCGCGCCGCGCTGGCCGTGACGGAGCCTGCGTGATGGCGGGTGCCAGGCCTCGAATCGCGCTGATCATCGTCGACGGATTTGGCGTCAGCAGCGGCGGTGCCTGTGACGCGATTGCTGCTGCCTCTATGCCCAACTGGCGTGCGCTCTCTGCCCAGCACCCTCACACGACACTCGGGGCAAGCGGCGAAGCGGTCGGGCTTCCGGCCGGCCAGATGGGGAATAGCGAGGTTGGTCACCTCAATATTGGGAGCGGGCAGCGCGTGCCACAAGATTTGCCACGTATTGATGCGGCGATTGCCGACGGCTCGTTTAAAGAGATGAGCGGCCTGCGCAGCGCACTCGCTGCAGCAGGAGAGAGTGGCCTCCACCTGTTGACGCTGCTTGGGAGTGGCGGAGTGCACGCCAACGACCGCCATGCGATCGAGGTGCTGCGTGCCGC
>JBILBX010000042.1:0-6366 GCA_044353495.1 Candidatus Limnocylindrus sp.
GCACATTTGTCTTGGCTGGGTCGAGCCCCAGCTCAGTCATACAGGCGACCGCCTGGCTCGCGAAGGCCTCGTTCAGTTCCACACGATCGATGTCGGCGACGGTGAGCCCGGTGCGCTCCAGCAGTTTGCGAATCGCCGGGATCGGCCCTGCACCCATCACCGACGGATCAACGCCAGCAACCGCAGTTGCAACAATTCGTGCGTACGGCTTGAGGCCAAGGGCTCGCGCGCGCTCCGACTCCACAACAAGGAGTGCAGCAGCGCCATCGTTAATGCCCGATGCGTTGCCAGCAGTGACCGTGCCGTCGGCGGCGAAGGCGGGCTTTAACTTCGCAAGTGCGGCGGCGCTCGTATCAGGTCGCGGATGCTCGTCGCGATCAACAACGATCGGCGCGCCAGAGCGCTGTGGAATGGAGACCGGCACGATCTCTTCCGCGTGGATGCCGCTTGCTCCAGCAGCTGCGGCGCGCTGCTGTGAGGCCAGAGCGAGTTCGTCTTGCGCCTCGCGCGAAACGTGCCACTGGTCGGCAACGCGCTCCGCCGTCTCACCGAGCGAGATCGCTGGGTACTTCGCATGGAGCCGCGGATTCACAAAGCGCCAACCGATGGTGGTGTCGACCAGCTCGCGATTACCGCGCTCGAGACCGCTCTCTGGCTTCAAAGTGACGAGTGGTGCGCGGCTCATGCTCTCAACGCCACCAGCAACGACCACTTCGGCATCGCCAACTGCAATCGCGTTGGCGGCGGCGGCGAGCGCTTGTAGGCCCGAGCCACAGAGTCGGTTCACGGTTTGACCAGGCACCTCAACGGGGTAGCCAGCAACAAGGAGTGCCATGCGCGCAACGTTGCGGTTGTCTTCGCCGGCCTGGTTGGCGCAGCCCAAGATCACGTCGTCGATGTCGGCGGCGCTGACGCCGCTCCGGGCGACGACCGCTTCGAGCACCGTGGCGGCAAGGTCGTCGGGGCGCACGCCCGAGAGCGCGCCCCCGTAGCGACCGAAGGGGGTGCGCAGCGCCTCAACGATCCAGGCCTCCTTCAGGGGGCGGCCCGGGGTGCTGCTCTGGGAGAGAGGTGCGCTACTGCTCATGCGCTCAGTCTACGCCCGCCCCTCGGCTAGGATGGAGCCATGAGCGAGACCCTCGTACCGATCGCCTCCGACCTCCCTCCGATCGCGACCAGCCTTACCCCTGGGCTCCCCACAGCGGCTGCCCTTTTTGACTTCGCCGCAGGCGCCGAGCGCCGCTTCCGCACCTTGCGCCTCCGCATTGAGGAGCGCGCTGTCACGGCCGCAGGTGAGAGCCTCGGATCCGTTGAGCTGCTGATAGACCGACCCCGCGCCCGCGTCACCACGGTGCATCCACAGGGCGGCTACGAGGTCTGGATTACCGACGGTGCCGATGTGCGCGGCTACAACGCGGTGACCAACACCACGACGCGCCGACCACACCGCGCGGCACCCACCGGACTCGACGACCGTGGCCTTCCGCAGACTTCGCGTGTGCCGACCGATATGGGTCCGCTTCCGGGTAAGGGCTGGGCAACCACATTCGTGCGCCCAGGATCGTTCTGCAACAGCGTCCTCGCCGGTGCCGTTCTCGGTGCCGTGCACGAGACAAACGTTGCGGGCCGCATTGCGCTCACTCTTGAGGTCGCAGCGCCTCGTGCCGTTGCCCTTGATGGTGATCGCGCCGACTTCCGCTTCCGGGTCACCTTTGATCGACTCACCGGCGTATTGCTTGGAGTTGAAGAGTTCCGCGGCGCACAACTTGTACGCAGCGCACTTTGCACCGCGTTTGAGGTTGATGCATCAATTCCTGCCAGCGCCTTTGATCTTGAGCTCCCTTCCGACGTCGTGACGCTCTACTGAGCAGCCGATGAGCGAGATCGTTGGCCAGGCGCAACTAGAAAAGTCGGTTGCGCAACTCGTTGCGGCAAGTGACAGCCCTGAGCACATTGCAAAACTGATTCCTGGATGCGATGGCCTACATCGCATTGACGCAGAGCACATGGAGGGCCGACTCGCAACGCAGGTTGCTGGCATTCCGATTGAGGCTGCGATCTCAATTCGTCGCACTGTTGAAGTGCTTGATGGTGGCGTAACTCGACTGCATCTACGACTAAAGGTGCGCCCCGATATTGGCGGTCATGCGATTGTTGTTGCCCTTGTTGACTTGACCGAGGCGAGTGCGGCCAGCAGCAACGCTTCGTGGCGAACCTCAACGGAGCTCGATCCAATGCTCGCCGTGATGGCGGGGCAGCGGGTGGAAGAGTACTTACGCACGTCGATTGATCACCTGATCGCGGGGCTTGCGAGCTAGGCGTTCAGCGCCACCCAGATAGCGGCGAGCACGATCAACGCCAAGGCCGCAATCATCAGCACCCACCCAGCACGGAAGAGAGCGCGTCCGCGACTGATCGGCCACCAGGCAACAACGGAGCGCGCAATGCGCAACGCCGCTTCAGCCATGGCAATAAAGAGTGGAATGGAGCCAATGAGCAGCGGCACTTTCACGATGCCATCACTCCACTTCGCGCCAAGGTTCAGCGCGCTGATCACGATCGTTCCGCAGATAAGTGCGACGACGCTGAGGTAGATGTAGCCGCCGCGCAACGGTGTTGGATCAGACTCCGGAACAAATGCGGGGAGTCCGTCGTCGGCAATTGGCACAGGCTGGCGATCGAGCTTGATCATTCCTGGCTCGTAGCGCTCGTCAACGAGCACGCCACGCATCAGATCGCCTGCGTCTGGCGCCTCCTCTTCGGCGCCTGGGAGTGCGTGCGGCAGCGCCTCAGCGCCGTCAATCTGATCTGGCCGAACGATGCGTTGGCGCTCGTTGCTCATCGTCGAGCGAGCAGGAATCCGACCACAGCGAGCACGATGCCGGCGACCCGCGTGGCAGTGACCGGAATAGCCGGTGCGCCGAGAAGGCCGAACCCGTCAATAGCGAGAGCGGCACCGAGTGAGCCAAGGATGTAGATGAGGGTTGCCTCCGTTACGCCGAGCACTGGCACGGTGGTGGCGAATCCGGTCACGATCAGTGCGCCAAACAAACCGCCGGTGAGCAGGAGTGGTGGCACCTTTGTGGCCTCTACGAGCTGCAGCTTGCCGCTGAGTAGCGCGACTACGAGGAGCACCGCAAGGCCCCCAATGAACGAGACAACGGCTGCGCTCACCGGATCGGTGCGCCGCCCAAGTTCGGCATTCAAGATGGACTGCACCGACGAGCCGACACCAGCTGCGAAGATGAAGAGTGCCAAGGCAATGAACTGCATGTGTCCCCCTCTATTGGATTGACCCGAGTTACGAGCGGTCACTGACTACTCGCCTTGGGCGCGGGTGAATCCCTCTTCGCTACCCCAGACGCGGAGCTTCTCCAGGTGCACCCATGGCGCCACACCCGCCACGCGGGCGGCAAGCGCCAAGAGCGTCTCGTCAGGGAGATCGGCGCTGTCGGCGCGTGCCAGGAATCGTGCGCGGAAGAGGCCAGTTGGATCGAATGCTGGTGCGGCGTTTGGCCACACGACCGTCCCCTTGCTCTCGATCATCTTGAGGGTGAGCTCCTGCCCTGCAAGGGCGGAGAGCTTGGCGCCGAGTTCGGCGGGGGCCATAAGCGACTGTAAGAAGAGGTCAAGACCCACAACGCGCGCTGCGCCGACTTCGCGCTCGCGCGCCTCGCCGCTCGTCCAGCGTGCATGCGGCTTCACATCCACAGGTCGTGGGCGGCTTGCAGCGGCAGGAACCGTTGTTGGGCGTGAGCCGAGGCTCTCAATAACGGCATCGGCAAATCCGCTGGTGCTCGTTGCCGCTTCAACATCGCCGCCCTGCTGGCGCACCACGTCTTGCGGCAGCGCCTTACCAGCCTCAAGGGTTGCAAGCACTGCGTCCTCAACAACGTCGGCAAGATCGGTCTCGCCCAGGTGGCGCAACATCATTGTTGACGAAAGGATCAGCGCGGTTGGATTGATCACGTTCTTGCCGGCGTATTTCGGTGCAGAGCCGTGTACCGCCTCGAAGATCGCCACGCCGTCGCCGTAGTTTGCACTCGACGCAAATCCGAGGCCACCAACAAGGCCTGATGCAAGATCGCTAATGATGTCGCCGTGCAGGTTGGTGGCAACAACTACATCAAACTGCGCCGGGTCTTTCACCATCTGATGCGCAACGTTGTCAATGATGAGGTGATTCGCTTCTAGTGACGAATACTCCTTGCCGAGATCTTCGCCAATCTGCTTGAAGAGTCCTTCGGTGAACTTCAGAATGTTCGCCTTGCTCGCCGTGGTGACCTTTTGGCGACCTTCGCGCAGTGCAAGCTCGTAGGCGAATCGAATGATCTTCTCGGAGCCGGTGCGGCTAATGAGCTTTACGGCTTGTGCGACATCGTGTGTCTGCAGATGCTCAATGCCGGCGTACAGGTCTTCGACGTTCTCGCGAACGATGACCATGTCGATCCCTTCGCCCTTATAGCGCGTTGGCACACCTGGCAGCTCGCGCGCAGGTCGAACGTTCGCGTAGGTTTCAAAGAGTTTGCGCAGCGTGACGTTCGCGCTCTTCTCGCCGAAACCGACGGGCGTCTCAAGTGGCCCCTTCAGAGCAACGCGGGTGCGCTCAATGCTGTCGCGGGTCTCCTTTGGCACACCAGAGGTGTCGCCCTTCTTGAAGACCTCCGCACCAGCCTCCGCCTCCTCCCAGTCGAAGGCAACCCCCGCCGTTGCGGCAGCGGCGTCAAGGACGCGCTTCGTCGCGAGGGCGACCTCGGGGCCGACCCCGTCGCCAGGGATCAGGGTGATGGCGTGGCGTCGTGGGGTGGTCATGCGCTCAGGATAGCGGGGTTAGCGCGATGCGCTGGGCGCGGCAATGGGCAGGTTCACATACCCGCGGAACTGGAAGCCAGGGCGGCGTACCGCACCGGGAAGGAGCGTGATCTCGGGGAGCGCCTCCGCCAACGCGCCAAAGAGAAGCTCGAGTTCTAGGCGAGCCAGCGGCGCACCGATGCAGAAGTGAATACCGCCGCCGAACGAGAGATGCGAGGTCTCGCCGCGCTCGATGCGGAAGGCGTCAGGGTTCTCGTACTTCTCGGGGTCACGATTCGAAGAGCCGATCATCAGGCCAACCTTTGAGCCGCGGGGGATCTGCACGCCACGCACCTCAAAACCGTCATCAAGCACCCAGCGCTGAAAGAATTGCAGCGGCGGATCCCACCGCAGGATCTCTTCAATGGCGCTCTTCATCGTCACCGTTCCTGCGCGCAGCAGCTGCCACTGATCTGGGTGCGCAGCAAACGCCGCCACCCCATTAGAGGCGGCATTCACTGAGGCCTCGTGACCAGCCATCAGCAGCACCATCACCGTGGAGATCACCTGCTCGTCGCTCAGATGCTCGCCGTCAACGGTGGCGTCGATCAGGCCGGTGAGCAGGTCATCGGCCGGTTGACGGCGGCGGGCTCGAATCAGATCTGCGGTGTAAGCGGCAAACTCGCGCACAGCGAGATTGGCGCGATCTTTCACCGCGTCCGATGGTGACGGCTCATACATCGAGACTACATCGTGGGAGAGGGCCAAAATGCGCATGCGGTCAGGGTCAGGAACACCGATCAGCTCACAGATGATCGTGAGGGAGAGCGGCTCGGCGAGATCCTGCACTAGGTCGAGGTTGCCGCGATCACGTGCGGCGGCGATGCGCTCGCTAATGAGGCGGCTCGCCGGTCCGCGCTGCGCCTCAATGGAGCGTGGCGTGAAGGCGGTGGTGACGAGGCGGCGCAGCTTGGTGTGGTCGGGTGGCTCGAGGGCAATCATGTCCCAGCGCTCGAAGGCCTTGAAGTCAGCGTAGCGGTCGTCGCGCCACGGCTGTAGGTCGGCCTTGTCGCGGATGAACTCTTCCGGCGTGTAGCGCTGCGAGAAGTCGGAACCGAGGCGCTTGTCGCGCCACGCGGCATGCACATCGGCGTGGTGAGTGATGAAGTGAATGCCACTCTGCGGTGAGTGCCAAACCGGCCCGTGATCCCGCAGGCGGGCGTAGGCGGGGAAGGGGTCGAGTGCGGTGGCTGGGTCGGTTGGGTCGAAGAGGAGGGCTGAGTCCGCCACGCGGTTATGCCCCGGCGGCGCGGTCTCGTGCGATCAGTAGGCGCAGGCCATGTACGGCCGTGTCGATCACTGGATCAATGGAGAAGTTCTTCATTGATGCCTGTGACTCCTCATGCGTCATCGAGGGGCTCCCAACGCAGACCATGATGCCGCCCGCGCGTGCTCGTAGGGTCGCCGCAACGATAAAGAGGGTGGCGGACTCCATCTCAGAGCTAATCGCGCCGCCGCCGATCCACGCCTTCCATCTTCGTGCGAGGTCGTCCGCCACCGGCATGCGCCCTGGCT
>JBILBX010000001.1:0-19444 GCA_044353495.1 Candidatus Limnocylindrus sp.
GCGGCCATCTGGCCGGCGTGGAAGCCACCCTCGCGTCCGGTGAGACCTTGCACCACGAGTCGCGTGTGCTGATCAACGAGAATGCTCACTTGCCGCCTCCCGCTGCAGCGAGTGCTACAGCCTTCTCCGCCGCCTCGTCGAGGCTTGCCGCAGTTTCAAATCCACCTTCGCGTAGGAGTACGGCGGCCTCGGCCGCATTCGTACCAACGATGCGCACGACCATCGGCACGATGCGCTCCTGTTGAGCACGCGCCTCAATGAGTCCCTTGGCGACCTCGTCGCCGCGCGTAATGCCACCGAAGATGTTGACGAGGATCGCCTTCACTCCCGCATCGGCAAGGATGATGCGCATGGCGGCCGCAACCTTATCAGCGCGTGCGCCGCCACCAATGTCGAGGAAGTTGGCGGGCGTACCGCCGGCGCGCGTCACGAGGTCAAGTGTGGTCATGGCGAGACCGGCGCCGTTCACCATGCAGCCGATGCTCCCGTCGAGTCGGATGTAGGAGATCCCCTGCTCGCGCGCCTCGCGGTCGATCGGATCCTCGCTGTCGGCATCGCGCCACGCGGCAAGGTCTGGGTGCCGATCAAGAGCAGAATCGTCGAAGGTCACCTTCGCGTCGAGGCAGATCAGTCGTTCGCCACCTGGAAGCTCTGGCGCTGGAACGACGGCGAGCGGATTTACCTCAACAAGATCGGCGTCGCTCTCGCGTGCGATCTTCACGAGCCCAGCGGCAATCACGCAGAACTGCTTGAGCAGTTCACCGCGCAGGCCGATGCCGAAGCCGAGTCGGCGCGCCTGGAAGGGGAGCAGGCCACCGTGTGGATGCGCGACTTCGCGAACGATTGCATTCGGATCCTTGGCGGCGACCTCTTCAATCTCCATGCCGCCGGCGGCGGATGCCATGACGAGCACGCCACGAGTGGTGCGATCAATCAGCGCAGCGAGGTAGATCTCACGGATGATCGTGGAGGCTGGCGCAACGAGCACGCGTCGCACTGGAAGGTCCTTAATGGTGAGGGCGAGAATTGCTGCGGCGGTCGTCTCCGCCTCTGCTGCGCTGGCGGCGAGCTTGACTCCGCCCGCCTTGCCTCGTCCGCCGACCAGGACCTGGGCCTTGATGACGCCCTGGGGCACCCCAGAGGCGAAGAGGCGTTCGGCAATGGCACGGGCGCCCGCGGCGGTGGTGGCAACGTCGGCATCGGGGACGGGGAGACCGGCGCGCGCCAGGAGCTCTCGAGCCTCCGCCTCGTGGATCTTCACCCTTACCTCCTACCGCTATCTTCCTGTTGACTCTGCGCAGCATACGCGTGCAGGGGCTGGGCGTCGCGGGTACGATGCCCCCCAGAGCAGGGGTGGTCCCACCCCGAGAGAGTAGAGCGCAGAGGAGGCGGCATGGCTCGCGGATCAACGCTCCCGGCTCCACGTCGCGGGCTTCGCGGGGCGATCGCCTACCGCGGCGGCGAGGGGATGGTCGCGTGGGCCTTCCACCGCATCTCGGGGATCGCTGTCTCGGTCTTCCTAACCCTTCACGTTGTCAGTATCTTCATGGTCGGGGCGAACCCTGAGTTCTACGATTACATCCACCTCTTCTACGCGAGCGTCCCAGGCAAGGTGGCTGAGGTTCTTCTCGGCGCCGCCCTCCTGTATCACGCGCTCAACGGAACGCGCATCGTGGTGATGGATCTCTGGCCAGCGTTGACGGCGTACCACCGCCAACTCTGGCGCATCGTCTGGATCACCTTCTTCACCCTCGGCCTCCCTGGTGCCTACATCATCTTGAGCCGGATCTGGGAGACGGCGAAGTGAGCGGCGCACCGCGCGCACGACAGCCACGTCCGAAGGGGCGAGGGCGTGAGCTCACCTACTGGCTGCTGACCCGCTACACGGCACTGGCGCTCTTTGTGCTCGCCCTCGCGCACTATACGATGACGCACTTTGTCTACGATTCAAGCGAGCAGACGGCAGAGTGGATCAAGCAGGTTCGCTGGAACTCGCTTGCCGTGCGATTCGTCGATTGGTCGATGCTCGTCATCGTGATGCTGCACAGCTCTCTTGGAATGCGCACCGTCGTGCAGGACTACTTCAAGGGGCGCGCGCAATCGATTGTTCTCGGCCTCCTCTACACCCTGACCGCCGTGCTTGTGGTTCTCGGTAGCCACGTCATCATCACGCTGCCACTGAAGTGAGTGCAGGTCTTCGCGCCGACACGACGCACATCGATGTGGACGCCATTGTCGTGGGCGCCGGTGGCGCTGGGCTCTGGGCGGCGCTTGAGCTCGCGCGCGAAGGGATCCCCACTGCGGTACTGACAAAGCTCTACCCGACGCGATCGCACACGGGTGCGGCACAGGGCGGCGTGTGCGCAGCCCTCGGCAACGTGGAAGAGGATCACTGGGAGTGGCACATGTTCGACACCATCAAGGGTGGCGACTATCTCGCCGACCAGGATGCGGCCGAAGTGCTTGCACGCGAGGCGATCCCCGCCGTGATCGAACTGGAGCGCATGGGGCTCCCATTCAATCGCACACCAGACGGCAAGATTGATCAGCGCCGCTTCGGCGGACATACGCGCAACTACGGCGAAGGGCCTGTGCGCCGCAGCTGCTACGCCGCAGATCGCACCGGTCACATGATCTTGCAAACGCTCTACCAGCAGTGCATCAAGGCGGGCGTCAAGTTCTACGACGAGTACCACGTCGTCGATCTCGTCTTCGAAGGTGGCGAGGCGAACGAGGGCGGTCGCTGCTCCGGCGTCGTCGGCTACAAGATCTCTGACGGCACGATGCATGTACTGCGCGCCAAGGCGGTCTTGCTCGCTACTGGCGGTTACGGCCGCGCCTGGCGCGTCACCTCTAACGCGCACTCGCTCACCGGAGACGGCATGGCCCTTGCCTGGCGCCACGGTGTGCCGCTGCAAGACATGGAGTTCTATCAGTTCCACCCAACCGGCATCGTCGGCATCGGCATCCTGCTGAGCGAGGCGGCGCGCGGCGAGGGCGGCTATCTTCTCAACGGCGAAGGGAAGCGCTTCATGGAGACGTACGCGCCGAAGCTGATGGAGCTCGCGCCACGTGACATGATCTCGCGCGCCATCTATCAAGAGGTTCGTGAGGGCCGCGGCATCGGCGGCAAGGACTTCATCCATCTCGACGTACGTCACCTCGGACGCAAGGTGATCGAGGAGAAGTTGCCTGACATCACCGACTTTGCGCGCGTCTATCAAGGTGTGGAGCCGATCAGTGAGCCTGTACCTGTGCAGCCAACGGCGCACTACGCCATGGGTGGCGTGCCTACCAACCTGGAAACTGAGGTGCTCGCCGATGCGCGTGGCAACGTCGTGCCAGGGCTCTTTGCGGCGGGTGAGGTTGCCTGCGTCAGCGTGCATGGCGCGAACCGACTCGGCACCAACTCCCTCGTTGATCTGCTCGTCTTCGGCAAGCGCGCGGGGATCCGCATGGCCCAGATCTGCAAGAGCACCCCGCAGCCAGGCTCTGTGCAGGGCGCCGATCGCGCCGTGCGTGATGAGCTCCTCGCCCTCAGTACGCGTCCATCAGGGGTGCGCCCTGCGGAGATTCGCCGTGAGCTCGCCGCACTGATGATGGATAACGTCGGCGTCTACCGCGACGAGGCGCTCCTTGGCGCCGCGGTGAAGGGGATTGCCAAGCTGAAGGGGGAGTACGCCAACGTGCGCGTGGAGGACACCGGGAGCGTCTTCAACACCGACCTCCTCGAGGCACGTGAACTCGGCTACCTCCTCGATACCGCCGAGGCCACCGCCGTCTCCGCCTACGCCCGCAAAGAGTCGCGCGGTGCTCATAGCCGCGAGGACTTCCCAGAGCGCGATGACGCCAAGTTCTTGGCCCACACACTGGTCTGGCAGGGGGCTGCAGGAGCCCCCGCAACCAAGCTTGACTACAAGCCGGTGACGATCACGAAGTTTGAGCCGAAGCCGAGGGTCTACTAAATGGCCACTGCATCAACCGTTGAACTGAAGATCCAGCGCTTCGATCCAGAGCGCGATAACGAGCCGCACTGGCAGACGCTCACCGTCCCAGTCGAGCCGATGGACCGCGTCCTCGATGTGCTGACTCGAGCGAAGGAGCTCTTTGACGGTTCGATCACCTTCCGCCGCTCCTGCGCCCACGGTGTCTGCGGCTCCGATGCGCTACTGATCAATGGTCGCAACCGCCTCGCCTGCAAGCTGCGCGTGGAGCAGCTCGGCAAGACGATCACGGTCGCCCCGCTCCCTGGCCTGCCGATCGTCAAGGATCTTGTTGTCGACATGGACGGCTTCTTTGAGAAGTACCGCTCCGTGCAGCCGTATCTCGTTGCCTCGCCGGTTGAGGGGAGTGGCGAGCGAATCCAGAGCGAAGAGCAGCGCGATCGCTTTGACGACACTACGAAGTGCATCCTCTGCGCCGCCTGCACCACCTCATGCCCAAGCTTCTGGGCCGAGCCTGAGTACGTGGGCCCAGCGGCAATCGTCAACGCCCACCGCTTCATCTTCGACTCGCGCGACGAGAACGCCGAGGCCCGACTCGACATCCTTTCAGATGAAGATGGTGTCTGGCGCTGCCGCACGACCTTCAACTGTGTCGAGGCATGTCCGCGCGGGATCAACATCACCAAGGCGATCCTCGAGGTCTCCTCCGCAATCAGCACGCGGGAGTAACCTTGCCGCCTCGCGCGTACATCATTCGCACCGACGGAGCGTGTCGGGGGAATCCTGGACCAGCATCGATTGGTGTCGCGCTCTATGACGCCGCTCTGCCCGGATCTGATGATCCTGATGCGCTTCCGATCGCCTCAATCTCTGCAGCGATCGGCACAACCACGAACAACGTTGCAGAGTGGCGTGCCGTCGTAGCTGCGATTGACTTTGCGGCCGAGCTCGGCGCACGCGAAATTGATCTACTGCTCGATAGCAAACTCGTCGTAGAGCAACTGCAAGGCCGCTGGAGGGTGCGTGATGCAAAGCTTGCTCCACTCTGCGATGAGGCACTGAAAGGGCTGACGCGCTTCGCGCATTGGAGCGCACGCCATGTGCCGCGCGAGCAGAACGGTCGCGCCGATGCACTCGCTAATGAGGCGCTCGATCGTGCACTGCGCGGCGGGCCCGCCTGGGTGGCGCGCCGCCCGCAAGATCCGGGCGCCTCTACGAACACGGCCGCCGTTGGTACGGAGTCGTCAGCAACCGCAGCGACGCGCATTACCGTTCTCGGCTCTGGAGCAAGCCGCGGTGTGCCGCGCGTCGGATGTCGTTGCGGCGTCTGCCTGTCGCGGGATCAGCGCAACCGTCGCCTGCGCAGCTCAGTACTAGTGGAGTGGCAGGACGGCACGATCGAGCGTGGCGTCATCATTGATCCGGGCATGGATCTTCGTCAGCAGGCGCTCCGCCACGGCGTGACGCGACTCGACGGCGCGCTGGTCACTCACATTCACGTTGATCACACGGGCGGCATCGATGAGCTGCGCGCCTATACCGATGCGCAAGATGCCGTTCTTCCGATCGGCGCAGGCGAGGCGACCGCGGATGAGCTTCGCATGCGCTGGGAGTACGCGGTTGATGGGCGTACGCCACCGGGCGCTGGGATTCCTGCCCTACAACTCGTTGCCTCAGATGAGGCGGTGACGATCGCTGGCCGTTCGTTCCAGGCCATCCCCATCGTTCATGGGAAGCGACCCGCCCACGGTTGGCGGAGTGGGGGATTCGCCTACCTGACCGACGTCAGCTCGGTCCCCGCGTCGTCTCGAGACCTTCTCGGCGGCCTCGATCTACTCATTGTCTCCGCGCTGCGCGACCTGCCGCACCCAACCCACCAGACCGTCGACGAGGCGTTGGAGCTGATCCGTTCAGTGCAGCCGCGTCGGGCGCTCCTCACCCACCTTGATCACGACCTCGATTTTGAGGATCTAGCAGCGCGACTCCCTGCTGGGGTGGCCCCCGCCTTTGATGGGCTCGTCGTAGAGGTGCCGGCGCGCTAGACTGCCGATCCGGCGAGATGGCCGGACGGCCGCGTCGCCCCTTCGGGGGCGTCGAGGAAAGTCCGGGCTCCGAGGTGCAAGGCAGCGGGTAACGCCCGTCCGCCGTAAGGCGCGGACTAGTGCCACAGAGACGAGTCCACCGCAGAGCTTCGGCTCAGCGGTGGGGTGAAACGCGGCAAACTCTGCCTGGAGCAAGGTCGAATAGGGAGGCATTTCAGTCGCTTGCGACTGGACCGGCGCACCGCCGGGACCTCCGGGTTGACCGCTAGAGCCCCCGAGCAATCGGGGGTCGAGATGGATGGCCGTCCCCCCGCAAGGGGGACAGAACCCGGCTTACAGGCCATCTCGCCGGACTCCTCCCCGTGCTCAATTCGTGCTCGGCCGCCCCCAAACACACTCCAGGCGCCCCTCTGCGGCCCTGCCCAGGCACCCCCTTGACAGGGGCGCTTGGTGGGGGCAAGATGCACCTAAGTGGTTCCAAGTGGGGGAAGGTGGGGTAACACCTCCCAGTGGGCCGCGGCGGAGGGTGTACTGGTGTTTACCGGCGAATATCGTCATGCCATCGATGGGAAGGGACGCGTTGCCGTCCCCGCGCGCTTCCGAGCGCAGCTCGATGAGGGTGCCTTCGTCTCCCGCTGGCTCGACAACTGCCTTGCAATCTTTCCGCGCGCCGCGTGGGATGACCTCGCCACCCGTGTTGCCGCGCTACCTACAGGCAACGCCACCGCCCGTGAGTTCGCCCGCTTCCTCTTCGGCAGCGCCTTCGAGGTAGAGCTCGACGCGCAGGGTCGCCTCCTCCTGCCAGCAACGCTGCGCACGTGGGGCCAGCTCGACGCCGAGGCAATGGTCGTTGGCGCGCGCGATCACGCCGAAATCTGGACACCGAAGCGGTGGGATTCGTATCGCGGCGGCATGGAATCTTCTGACGCCCTCGCCGCACAACTCGAGGAGCTCGGCTTCTAATGGCGACGGGTGCGACCCTCCATCGCCCCGTCCTGCTGACAGAACTGCTCGGCGCCCTGGCGGTACGCGCAAACGGCACCTACGTTGACGCCAACCTTGGTGGTGGTGGACATGCCGAAGCGGTGCTTGAGGCCTCTGGGCCGGGCGGACTCCTGCTCGGCATCGATGCAGATGGTGGCGCGATCGAAATGAGTCGCGTACGGCTCGCTCACTTCGGCGAGCGACTCTCCACATTCCATGGGAGCAGCGCACACCTCGCGCGCGCCATCACCGATGCTGGGTATAGCGAGGTTGATGGCGTCTACTTTGACCTTGGGCTCTCGTCGGATCAACTTGTTGACCGCGAGCGGGGATTTGGGATTCGCGCCGGCGGTCTCCTTGACCTTCGCTTTGACACGCGCTCCGGCGAGTCGGCGGCGGAGCTGCTTGCACAGGCGAGCGCTGCAGAGCTTGAGCAGATCTTCCGCGACTATGGCGAAGAGCCCCACGCGGCGAAGATTGCACGAGCGATTGTTGCAACGCGCGTGAGTGCGCCAATCACGACAGCAGAGCAGCTTGCCGCACTCGTTGAGCAGAGTGTGCCGAAGCGCTACGGGCCGCCATCTCGCATTCATCCAGCAACGCGGATCTTTCAGGCACTGCGCATTGCCGTCAACGATGAGCTCACCGCTCTGAGCACGGCACTTGCGGCAGCGATCGCCGCCCTGCGCGTTGGCGGACGCATTGTAGTGCTTACGTATCACTCCCTCGAAGATCGCATTGTGAAGCAGGCATTTGCCGCTGCTGCGCGCACCTGCATCTGCCCACCACGCGTTCCTGTCTGCACCTGTGCGAACCAGGCGACACTCCGCCTCATCAACAAGCACCCGATCACTGCCAGCGAAGAGGAGATTGCCGGAAACCCACGTAGTCGCAGCGCCAAGCTGCGTGCCGCAGAGCGGCTGGAGCGTGCGGCATGACAACGATTGGTCGTCCGCTTCGTGGTGCACGGTTGGTAACTCCGCCGTATCAGCCACGAATCTCTGACAGCCGAGCCGCTGCAGCCGCTCGGCAGCGAACCGCGATCCGCAACGCATTCCAGCCGTCAGCGGCTGCAACGGGAACCGGTTCCATTCGAGTTGGAACGCGCCCCGCGCCAGGAACTCCCGTCGCACGCACTGCCGTCATCCCTGGGGCAGCTCCACGTGGTCGCATCGGCGTCAACTCTTGGAACGCGGTTGAGCGTCACGGCGGCCTGAGCGCAAAGCTTGGCTCGCTCCTCATGCCTACCGCCGTGTTGTTCGGTGCCTTCTTCATTCTCACCATCCTCTCGATTGAGATTGCAACGTCGAGGGCGAAGGTCACGATCCTGATTGATGAGCAGACTCGCCTCATGGAAGAGATTCGGGTGGGCGAGACTGATATGAGCCGACTCGGCCGTGAGCCAGCGGTGCGTCGTCGCGTGACGGGTCTCGGTGTTGTGCAACTGGTGGACCCACTTGTCGTGGAGGTTCGCTAGATGGCACCAGATCCGCGAATCGTGCGCACGGACTCACGCCTTCGAGTCAATGTTGTCACGTTGGTTCTGATCCTCATTGCTGGGGTTTGCGTTGCGCGCCTTGGGTACTGGCAAGTTGTTGCCCGCGATCAGCTGCTTGAAGCTGCCGCTGCCCAGTTGCGCACAACCGTCACCAACGAGCCGATTCGCGGCACGATCACAGACCGCACCGGTGCCGTGGTGCTTGCTACGACGGTGCTGCGCCATCGCCTCCTCTCCCAGGGGTCGGCGCTCCCAGCGGCAGATCGGGCCTCAACAGCCGACGCACTCGTCACAGCGCTTGCACTGAACACGGCTAGCGCGAGCAAGGTTCGCGCTGCGCTTGAGACTGGTCGCAAGTGGGCTGTGCTCCTCCCCGCGCTTGATGACGCCCAGACGGAAGTCGTCCGAGGCGAGATCGCGGCAGGTCGAGTCCGCGGGGTAACCCTTGAAGAGGTTCGAGTTCGCCTGTATCCGCAGCCGGGTGGCGGCGTTGGGACCACGCTCGCCAGTCACCTCCTCGGCTTTGTCAACGCCGACGGGGTCGGGCAGTATGGCCTCGAGGAGTACTACAACGAACAACTCGCAGGCGCGGCCAGTGTCAGCACAACGGTGCGCGGCACGGATGGGCAACTCGAAACCACGCAGGTCACGGCCGGTCGAACCCCTTCGAACCTTCAGCTCTGCATTGATGCAACGCTGCAAACCCTGGTGGAGCAAGAGGTTGCCACGGCGGGGATCGCTGACGATGCCGAATCGGTGAGCGCGATTGTGATGGACCCACATACGGGTGCGATCATCTCTTCAGCCTCATGGCCCTCCTACGATGCCAACAACTTTGGCGTGACGGCGGCGCGAGATCCGAGCCGATTCATCAATCCAGCAACGACCAGTGTCTATGAGCCCGGATCGGTGATGAAGGCGATCACTGCGGTCGCTGGGCTTGAGTCCGGACTCTATACGCCGAACACCATGATCCAAGATGAGGCAGTCCTCCCGCTAGATAACGGTGCAACCAAGGTCCGCAACTCTGACCTCAAGTCAAAAGGCTCAATGACGCTTACCGCTGCGCTTGCCTGGAGCCGCAACATCATCTTCAGTAAGGTCGGGCTCTCACTCGGTAGCAACACACGCGAAGCTGCTGCGCGCCTCTATGCCACGTGGCTCCGCTTTGGATTCGGTGGCAAGACAGGCATTGATGTTGTTGGAGAGAGCCAAGGGCTGGTGAACGATCCGGCAGATCGACGATGGCGCGAGATTGACGTAGCTAACGCTTCGTTCGGACAAGGCGTGGGAACCACGCTCATTCAGCTTGCTGTTGCCTACTCAGCGCTCGTGAACGGCGGCGTGCTGGTGCGCCCACGTCTCGTTGAGTCCGTTGATGGGGTCACTATTCCAATCACGGTTCGCGGCACAGCGACCACTCCAGAAGTTTCCGCGCAGATGGTCCGCATGACTGGCCAGGTGACTTCAAGCGTTCCCTTCTACGCCAAGCTGACCCGCATGGACGGGTATGCCTACGGTGGCAAAACTGGAACGGCGCAGATCTGGTTGAAGGATGCTGACGGCGGCAAGGGCGCTTGGGACTATGAGCACTACAACTTCACCTTCGTTGGCTGGGTCGGTAAGACATCGCCCGAGTACGTGATCGCAATCTCCATTCGACGTGGAACACCCGTTACGCAACGCCAAGGCGCAATCGTCAACCGCATCGAGTCGTTTGAGCTCTTCCGCCGCGTCGCGCAAGACCTCATCTCCGTGTACAACATTCCCCCCGCCGTTGCGGCAGCAACCGGCGGCTTGACTTCCCCCACCCACCCCGGCGTGCCGGAACCCTCCGCTCCGGTTATGCCGGCGGTGGGTGGGGATCTACCAACGTTCCGCAGCTTGAGGCGCAGCTGATGTCCCTCTCGGCAGCACCTCGAACGGTAGGCGGACCACTCGCCGCTTCTGGCCGCGAGCTGGCCGACATGCTTGGCGGCGAGCTACTCGTTGACGGCACCCAGCCGATTCGGGGATGCGCAGTTGATTCGCGCCGTGCCGCTGTGGGCCAACTGTTCCTCGCCCTCCCTGGGGAGCAGACCCACGGTCTCCACCATGCCAACGAGGCGCTGCGTGCCGGTGCGACGGCGATTGTTGTTGAAGTCGGAGAGTCGACCGCTGAGATTCTGCAGGCACTGGCCGAAGTGGAACTTGCAGTGCGGGCTTCAGGCGCTTCGCTGATTCGCGTTGAGAACGGGCGTGTTGCCCTCAGCCGTGCGGCATCGGAGTGGCGCAACCGATTTACGCTTGAGGTGATTGGGGTCACCGGGTCGGTGGGGAAGACCACCACGAAGCAGCTGATCGCTGCCGCCCTTGGGGGTGAGTCCGCCGGCTGTGCCGCCACCCCAGGGAATGCCAACAACGAGATCGGACTGCCAATGTCGCTCCTCAACCTCCCCGATGGAACGGTGCGATACGTCGCCGAAATGGGGATGTATGTCGAAGGCGACATTCGGGCGCTCTGTGCCCTGGCGCGCCCACGCATCGGTGTGGTTACCGCCATTGATGCTGTACACGCAGAGCGAGCAGGGGACCTTGATGCCATTGAGCGCGGCAAGGGTGAGCTTGTTGAGGCACTCCCCTCCGATGGTTGGGCACTCCTCGCCGCCGACGACCTGCGTGTCGCTCGTCTTGCCGCGCGAACGCCGGCGCGCATAATGACGGCTGGTCACGCCACCACAGCCGATGTGCGCATCGTTGACGCAGCACTCAATGAGGCCTCGGGTCACACCCTCGTTACCCTGCAGATCCGCGCGGAAACCGTGCGTGTTGACCTGCCGCTCTTTGGGCTCCATTTCGCCAAGGCGGCAGCGCTCGCCGTCGCCGTGGCTGATCGTTGCGGCATTGCGCCGAGCGAGGCAGCGGCCCGGCTCGCCGCTGTGCAGCTGCCATCAGGACGCGCCACGGTGCGCATGATGTCTGGCATGCGCGTGATTGACGATGCATACAACGCTGCGCCTTCCAGCATGACCGCGGCACTCGCAACCCTTGCCGCCTGCCGACCACATCGCTTCGCCGCGCTTGGTGCGATGGGAGAACTTGGGTCGTACGCCGCCGACGCTCACAGCGCTGTCGGACACGCGGCCGCAACAAGTGGCCTCGAACTGCTGGTTGTCTTTGGCGCAGAGGCCGACGGCATTGCCGAGGGGGCACGGGCCGGCGGTATGCCGATCGAGAAGATCATGCGCCTCAGCAGTGACGCAGCCGGCATCGCTGCTGCGGTTGGACTCCTAGGTGACATAGCTTCGCCAGGCGACACCATCCTCGTCAAGGCATCGCGCTCGGTAGCGCTGGAGCGACTCGTTGACGGGCTTGCCGCCCGCTGGAGTGAGGAGGCGAAGTGATTGTCATCGTGCAGGCGCTCGTTCTTTCATTCGTTTGTGTCTTTGTCTTGATGCCGGCCTATCTGCGCCTCTTGAAGTACGCGGGATTCGGCAAGCGCGTTCGCCGCGAGTTTGGACCTGATTGGCACATCGTGAAAGAGGGGACACCGACAATGGGCGGACTCCTCCTGATGGTCATTGTGATTCTCCTCGCCCTCCTCCTTGATGCTGTTGACGCATCCACCTATGCCGTTCTTCTTGCGCTGCTCGGAGTTACCCTCCTCGGCGCATTTGATGACTGGTTGAATGCGCGTACCGGTGTCGGCATCTCAGCGCGGCAGAAGCTGCTCTGGCAGACCGGGGTGGCAATCATCTCGGCGATCTATCTGCAGCAGCACTTTGCCTTCAACTCGCTTGTTGTGCCCTTTGTTGGAGAGGTACCGATCGCACCGATTCTCTGGATCATCGTCGCCGTGGTTGCCATTGTGGCGACGAGCAACGGTGTCAACCTGACCGATGGCCTTGACGGCCTCTCGGGAGGCACCATGACCTTCGCCTGGATCAGCTACATGGTCATCGCACTTCTCAACGCGCCAGGCCAGGTGAATCTTGCAATTGTCTGTGCGCTGATTGCCGGTGCCCTCGTCGGCTTCCTCTGGTTCAATGTGCACCCGGCGAGCGTGATTATGGGTGATGCTGGCGCACTCGGATTTGGCGCCGCACTCGCTGTGACCGGGCTGGTCACGGGCCATGTCCTACTGCTCCCACTGATCGGCATCATCTTTGTGGTTGAGACTGGCTCGGTCATCCTGCAGGTCGCGAGCGTCAAGCTCACCGGCAAACGGATCTTCCTATTCACGCCGATCCATCACCACTTCGAACGGCTCGGCTGGGCCGAGACGCAGATCACCTTCCGCTTCTGGGTTATCGGCGCGATCGGCGGCATCCTCGGCATCGTCACCTTCTTGGCAACACGAGGGCAAGGGTGAGCAGCACCGGCCTCACCCTAGAAGAGCTTGACGCGCCAGCGATTGCGGCGGGGAGCCTGCGCGGGCGCAACGTCCTGATTCTTGGTGGGGGGCGTACCGGGCAGGCAACGGCCGCCTTTGTCGCTGCGGCGGGCGCGAACGTCACAGTGCACGACACGGACAGCATCGATCGTGTGGTCGGCGCGGCGGAGGCGTTTGGTGGCAGCGCAATTCGGACCTCGTTCGGCGATGCAGAGAACCTCGCGCCACTACTCGCTGCAGCGGATCTCGTTGTACATAGTCCCGCGGTAACGCTGGGATTTCCAACGGTGCGCCCCGCTATTGAGCGTGACCTCCGCGATTTTGCCGCTCGAGCCATCGCGCTGACCGGGGAGAGGGGCACTCGCGGTCCAGTCCTGATCAGCGAGCCAGAGTGGGCACTTCGCCTCTTGGGGAGCCGCTGGCGAGTTGGCGTTACGGGAACGAAGGGGAAGAGCACAACCTGCAACCTCATTGCGACGATTCTGGCGCGTGATCCATCAGGCCCAGTGGAACTTGGCGGCAACAACGGCAAACCACTCATCGGACGCGCGGCGACGCTCCCTGCTGAGACGCGCGTGGTCATGGAGCTATCGGAGCTGCAGCTCCCATCGCTCCACTCAGCCGTTGATGTTGGCGTGTTTACGAACGTAACCGTGGATCACCTTGATCGGCATGGCACCGTTGGTGCCTACCGCAGCGTCAAGCGTCTCCTTGCTGACCGCATTGCGGATGACGGGGTGATGGTGGTCAATCTCGACGATCCGGTGGTTGCCGCGTATGCGGGAATCGGACGCGTTGAGACTGTGGGGTATCGACTGAGCAGCCCAATCCCTGGTGGAGTCGGCATCGTTGATGGTTGGATCGTTGCCGCGGGCGTTCTGCGCGCTCCACGATTTGGTGGCGGCGCCGCTGCGACAGGGCCTAGCGGACGCATCATGCCAGTCGGCGAAATCGCACTTCCCGGAGAGCACAGCGTGAGCAACGTGCTTGCCGCGGTGAGCGTGGCGCTCGTTGCGGGTGTAGCGCCAGACGCGATCCGTAGCGCGGTGAGCTCGTTCACCGGTATCCCACATCGACTCGAGACCGTCGCCGTGATCGACGGGATTCGCTACGTCAATGATTCGCAGGCAACGCAGCCCGATGCCGTCGCCGCTGCGGTTCGATCGTTCCCGAAGCCACTCGTACTCATCGCAGGCGGTCGAAGCAAGGGTCTCGACCTTGTTGACCTTGCGCCGATCGTCGCCGAGCGATGCTCCGCAGCGGTGGTCATGGGGGAGCTGGCAGATGAACTCGAGGCCCTCTTCCGCTCCGCAGGGCTGACGCGCATCGAACGGGCGACGAGTGTGGAGAGCGCAGTTGAAGTAGGAACAAGCGTGGCGCAAGAGATTGGCGCAGCGAGCCCAGATGGGATTCGCGCGACTCTGTTGCTCAGCCCGATCGGCTCCAGTTTTGATATGTACAACAACCCATTCGGCGCGCGGGGTGAGGCATTTCGCGCCGCCGTGCTGGCACGAGCAGAGGCGCAGCGATGAGCCGACTTGTGCGCCAGGCGGGCGCGACCCGCACGTCTGGAGCTCGACCAGCGAGCGGGGGTGCGCAGCAGCGAGGCGGATCAGCTCGCCAACGGATTGCGAGCGCGCTACGGATTGAACGACCCGGTGAGGATAAGGCGATCCTCTTCCCCGCTGTGGTCCTGGTTGGGATCGGGGTGCTGATGGTCTTCTCCTCGTCTGCGATGAACAGCTTGTTGAAGACCAACGACGCCTACGGCCCAGGTGTCAAGCAACTCACCTACGCGATCATCGGATTTACGTTGATGTATATCTTCTCCGTCACCGATTACCGCCGCTGGCGTCCCTTTGCGCCGATTGCGATGATCGCCTCGATCGCGCTCCTCATCGCTGTGCTGATTCCAGGGGTGCCCACAGAGGCTGGACTACGACGCTCACTCTCCGTTGGTCCGATTAGCATCCACGCCGCTGAGGCGGCCAAGTTTGCACTCGTGCTCTTCTTGGCAGACTTTCTCGCTCGGCGAGGGCATGACATTGGCAAGACATTTGAATCGATGGTCACGCCACTCTTGGCGATTGCCCTCTCTGTTGGCCTGGTGCTCGTTGAGCCCGACCTCGGCACCTCGTCGATTGTTGGCCTGATCGGATTCTCGCTCCTCTTCGTTGCTGGCGTGCCGCTGCGCTGGGTGCTGGTGCCAGGGCTTAGCGCAGCTGCGGTCGCCATCGCCCTGATCTTCGTCAACGAATACCAGGCCGCCCGCCTCGGCGGTTTTAGCGATCCATTCTCTGATCCAACCGGTTCGACCTACCAGACGCTGCAAGGTCTGATCGCGATGGCGGTCGGCGGGCCGTTCGGCGCGGGTCTCGGCTCCTCTCAGCAGTTGGGCGGGATCAACGTTCCGTATGCATGGAACGACTACATCTTTGCGGTGATTGGCGAGGAGGCGGGCCTCTTCGGCATGCTCATCGTGATCGCCGCCTTCTTGGCGATCGCCCTCCGCGGGCTGCGAACGGCACGGCGCGCTCCAGATACCTATGGCGCACTGATCGCAACGGGAGTTGTGGTGTGGATCTCGGGACAGGCATTCGTGAACATCGCCGTCGTCCTCGCCCTGCTCCCAGTGACCGGCGTGCCGCTCCCGTTGGTGTCTCAGGGCGGCTCATCACTCATTGTGTTGATGGCAGCCATTGGGCTGCTCCTCTCGGTGTCGCGTGAGACGATGGAGCCAAGTCAGGTAGGAGGTAGCGATGCGCGTGCTAATCGCGGGTGGCGGAACGGGGGGACATCTCTTCCCAGCGTTCGCCGTGGCTCGTACGGTTCGCCAACTCCATACCGGCGCTGAGATCAGCTGGCTCGGCGGCGCACGTGGCGTTGAGTCACGCCTTGTTCCAGAGGCGGGGTACCCGCTGACGCTTCTTGCCGCCCCAAGCTTGCGACCGAGCGGCGCTGGCGTGCTTGCGACGGCGCGTGATGCCGCCAAGCTCCTCTGGTCGATCCCGCAAGCGATTCGCGTGATTCGTCGCGTTCGACCCGACGTGATCTTCTCCACGGGTGGATACATCGCCATTCCCACACTGATCGCCGCGTGGCTGACGCGCACGCCGAGCCTGCTCTGGGAGGGGAACGTACAGGCGGGTCGATCGAACACCCTTGTTGCACCGCTCGCCTCACATCGCGCGGTCGCGTGGCGGCAGACGGCAGAACGCGCACCATGGCGCGGTACGAAGACGACCGTGACGGGCACGCCAGTGCGCGAGCTGACCGTCAATCGCACAACCGCGCGCACGGCACGCGGCCTGACCGAGGGCGACCAACTCCTCTTGGTGTTTGGCGGCTCACAACGGGTTCGTCGATTTGAGACGGCGCTCGATGGTGCGCTCGCAACGCTGCTGACAGGGTGGCGCGTTCTGCACGTGGTGATGGACGGCCTCCCAGAGGCGGAGCGCCGACGAGCAGCCCTCCCTGCGGAGCTTCAGCACCGCTACGAGCCGGTTGCCTTTCTGGGTGGGGGAGCAATGGAGGCGGCGCTCGTCTCCGCTGATCTGATGCTTGGGCGCGCCGGCGCGTCCACGATCGCTGAGGCCGCCGCCGCTGGGCTCCCCGCCATCATCGTGCCGTATCCATTTGCAGGCGGTCATCAGCGCGCGAATGCAGAGGCTGCAGCAACTGCGGGGGCCGCCACCCTGATCAACGATGAAGATCTCACTCCGGAGCGCCTCCTCACGGCAGTAGCAACTTATGCAACGCCAGCACAGCGCGCTGTGGCGGCGCGCGCCGCAACGACGCTGGCCCACCCTGATGCCGCCGCGGTGATCGCCCGCACGCTGCTGCGCCTTGGTGGTCGAGCATGAGCGACGTGCGCATCAACCACCCGTGGGCCGATGCTGAGGTCGCGGCACGTGAACTGGAGCGCCGACTCAGCCTGAAGGTGCTGCGGAACGAGCCGCTTGCCGAGCACACCACGATGCGCGTCGGTGGGCCCGCTGATCTCCTCGTCACCATTCGCGATCGCTTCGCCCTGCGCGGACTCGTTCGCCTTGCAGCTGCACGCGGTTGGCCGCTGCGAATTCTTGGGCGCGGCAGCAATGTGGTTGTAGGTGACGCTGGCATTCGTGGCATCGTGGCGCTCAACCGCAGCGCGGGATACGACGTCAATCAGACGGCGGGAACGATCTCCTTTGATTCGGGCGTCCCCATGGCGAAGGCATCGACGATCGCCGCGGAGGCCGGACTTACTGGGCTGGAGTTCGCCCTCGCTATTCCGGGGAACATCGGCGGTGCGATCTGGGCGAATGCGGGTGCCCATGGCGGTGAGATGGCCGCGATCACCACCTCCGTCACACTTCTCCGCGCGGACGGCTCCGAGATTGAGATCCCTGTCGCTGAGGCGGCGTTCAGCTACCGCGAGTCGCGATTCAAGCGCCCAGAAGGGGCGAGCGAGGTGATTCTGGGGGCAACGGTCAAGTTGGCGCCAGGCGAGCCAGCCGAGATCAAGTCACAGCTTGAGGAGATTCGTCGCTGGCGTCGCGAGCATCAGCCACTCGGCATTCCGAGCGCCGGCAGCGTCTTCCGTAATCCGCCAGGCGACCTGAGCGCTGGCGCACTCATTGAGGCGGTGGGGATGAAGGGGGTGCGCATCGGCGGTGCGGAGGTCTCTGAGATGCATGCCAACTGGATCCTGAATCGTGGGGGAGCGACTGCAGCGGATATTCACGCGCTCCATGACGCCTGCCGCGATGCGGTCCAGGCGCAGCGCGGAATCACACTCGCCACAGAGATCGCCTTCATTGGGGAGTTCGCTGCGTGAGCGAGCTGGGACTGCGCCCCCCAGTTCTGGTCCTCTTCGGTGGTCGAAGCGCGGAGTCAGACGTCTCCGTGATCTCTGGCACCGCGATTGCCGCCGCGCTGCTCGATGCAGGGCTGCATGTTACCCAGGCGCACATCGCACGAGATGGCTCGCTCCGACCGCTGCCAGCGACACACCGTCGCGGTGATCTGCCTGGCGGTGCGTACACGGACCTCACCGCGCCAGCGCTCCTTGGCACAGAACCGATGGCGCTCGACGCGTATCTCCGCAGCGTTGCCGCGTCAGCCCCAGCAACGATCGTGATCCCTGCACTCCATGGCCCTGGTGACGAAGACGGCACGATCGCCGCAGCCGCCGCGGCCGCTGGGCTGAACTACGTTGGTGATACCCCTGCAGCTGCAGCCCTCGGCATGGACAAGCCACGCTTCAAAGCACTCGTACGCGAACATGGAGTAGCGACACTTCCAGAGCTTGTTGTGACGCAGGGGGAGTGGTCACGTGACCGGGAGCGCGTGCTTGAGTCCATCGTGGCGTTTGCCAACGAACACACGGCAACCGGAGCGCTGATCGGCAAGCCTGCCGCACACGGCTCCTCAATCGGCATGAGGATCGCGCACACATCAGACGAGTGGGTGGATGCCGTCGATGAGGCGCTGCGCTTCGGCGAACGCGCCATGCTCGAGCCGTACCTCGAGCGCGCCCGTGAACTCGAGGTTGCGGTACTAGAGCGCACAGACGGTACGGTTCAGGCGTTCGGCCCTGGCGAAGTGTTCCCTGGCCGCGAGTTCTACGATTACGACGCAAAATACGCGCCAGGAGTTTCGCGCACCACAACATCAAGTGACCTGCCCGCCCCTCTCGCTGATGAGATCCGCGCCGCTGCCGTTGCGCTCTTCACTGCAGCTGGAAGTCGCGGCCTCTCGCGTATGGATTTCTTGATGGCGCGGAGTGGTGACCGTGCGGGCCGCTGGTATCTCTCAGAGGTGAACACGTTCCCTGGCTTCACGCCGATCTCACTCTTCCCTGCACTCGTTATGTCGGGCGGATTGAGCTTCGCGGATCTGTGCGTAGAGTTAGTTGCTGCTGCGGCGGCGCGGCCCGCACCACGGAGCGCCAAATGAACAATCGCAAGCCGACAGTTGGGGGTCGAGGGCAGCATCGCGGCGCGGGCGCCCGACCATTTGCCCCGGGTGAGGCGCCGCTCGGCGTGCGCCCCGGCCTTGGCGGTAGTCGACGTCGTGCTGGGGTAGCCCCCGTCGGTGGGGCAACGAATCGGCGCGCGAACGAACACTCAGGAGCGCCGTCGGAGCGCGGCGCTCGGCTCACTCCTGGAGTCGCTGCTCGGCTCCGCCGCCTGGCACTCGTTGTTCTCCTACTTGGTGCCTTCGTTTTGCCTCCGGTGGCGGCGCGCGCCAACCTCACAACGGTTGGACAAGTCTCAGTGACCGGCACCCTTCTCCTCGATCCCGAAGCGGTGATTGCGGCCGCCAACATCCCAATTGGGAGCAGCCTGCTTGGGGTGAACCTCCGTGCCGCAGAGGATGCGGTGGCGGCACTTCCGCTCGTAGCCACCGTGCGGGTGAGCGCTGGGCTGCCAGATGGAATCCAGATTCGGGTGCGCGAGAAGACGCTTCTGTTGCGCTGGCAGATCGGCGATCGGGTCTACGCCGTGACTGAGAGCGGCGAACTGCTCGGCGACACCACCTCGCTCAGCCTCGCGTCAACAGCGGCGGCCGCGTTCGCGGCGGCCCCTCTGCTCTTTGACGATCGCACGCCAAGCCCGCT
>JBILBX010000043.1:0-6288 GCA_044353495.1 Candidatus Limnocylindrus sp.
AGTAGCACCGGCAACGTTGCCATCGGGAAGAGCGTGCGCACCACAGCGACCGGTGTATGAATTGCGATCGGCAGAAGGAGCCCGAGGCCAACTGCACGTGCGCCTCCACCGCGAACCACGGCGCGGAGCACCATCATCGTGAGGAGCGCGTGAAGGGCAAGCATCAGCGCGCCCTGTGCAATGAGCAGGGCTCCAGTCAGAAGTGTCTGGCTGGCGAGGAAGATGGCAACGGTGTTCACCCTGTCGGTGACCTCAGCATCAAGTCCAACAAAGATGCTCCCGTCTCGAATGCCAGCAAGGATGATGACCGCAGAGAGCGTGGGGATTAGTGAGCTCGTGAGTAGGTCAATGGCGCCATGTCCGAATCCAAAGGCGGTGCTCGGTCGTTCGTCACGAACACCGCGCGCGGCGGTCGAGAGGATGATCGCGCGACTCGCCTCTTGGAGTGGTGCACTTGCAAAAGCTGCGATGAGTGGCCCGAAGAGGAAGAGCGTCACAACTTGTGCGGTCTGACTCAGCACGAACGAGACACCGCCAAGCGCCCAGCCGTTTAGTGATCGCGCCCAGGTGGCGGCAGCGACTGCGCTCCCGATGATCAGAACGCCAATGCCGACGAGAGTGAAGGTAAAGGCGGAAGAGGCCGCGGCGAGCGCCTCGCTCGAAGGAAGATCGGCGGTGATCACCGGCGGCGCTTAGCGCGCGTTCGCCTCGGCTCACGACGATAGACGCGATAGGCAACAAAGACGGTTCCAGCCACGCTCAGGGTTAAGCCGATTAGCAACGTAAGGATGGCCGCTGCGCTCAGCCCAAGGAAGCCGAGGAGTGCTGTGACGGCGCCGATGAGGATCCAAAGCCCGCCAATGAATCGGTGTGACGCATCCCACGCAGCTTCGCTCTCAATGGTCCAGGGGAGACGTACGCCGATGGTGTAGTTCTGGCGGATGTTTGGCATGGCGTAACCAAGGATGGCGAATAGTGCGCCGGCAACGATTGGCGCCGCGCTGTCGAGGCGCGCCGCCTCGCCGAATCCGGAGTTGATGATGGCTGATTGCGTTACGGCTACCAGGAGCGAAAGGGCAACAACGACGAGCCCAAGGGCATCGGCGCTGCGCGCGATGTTGGCGCGCTTCGGGTCATATCGCACGGCAAGCCAGAGCAGCCCGCCGGTGAGCGCTGCCGTCACTGGAATAATCAGGAGCGCCTCTTTGCCAGCGAAGCCGTCGGCTACACCGTTGATGTTCCAGTGGATCGCCAAGACGGCGTCGGCTGGGAGCTGCATGAAGGCGGCAAACGTAAAGAAGGCGGTCGCCGCCAAGGCGACCGTGCTGACCGCACGTGCGAGTGGATTGAGCTCCATTTGTGCCTAGAGCCCCTTCACTTCGGTGACGACCTGCGAGAGAACGCTCTTGGCATCGCCGAAGAGCATTGAGGTCTTATCGAGGTAGAAGAGCTCGTTCTCAATGCCGGCAAAGCCTGTTGCCATGCCGCGCTTCACCACAATCACCTGCTCGGCATCCTGCACGTTCAGGATCGGCATACCGTAGATCGGCGAGCTTGGATCACTCTTCGCAGCGGGGTTCGTGACGTCGTTCGCGCCGAGCACGAGGGCAACGTCGCAGGCGTGGAACTCTTCGTTGATCTCGTCAAGGTCAAAGAGATGGTCGTACGGCACGTTCGCTTCGGCGAGCAGCACGTTCATGTGGCCAGGCATTCGACCGGCCACTGGGTGAATGGCGAAGCGCACACGACCACCGCGCTTCTCAATGAGCTCGGCAAGTTCGCGCACGGCGTGCTGCGCCTGCGCCACCGCCATGCCGTAGCCCGGCACGATGATGACGTTGCGCGCGTAGCCGATGCGCATTGCGGCGTCTTCTGCCGAGACGCTTCGCGTCGTCAGGCCTTCGGCACTCTTCGCGGAAACGGCCGCCTTCTCGCCGCCGAACGCTCCGAAGAGCACGTTGGCAAACGAGCGGTTCATCGCCTTTGACATGAGGATCGACAAGATGAATCCGCTGGCGCCGTCAAGTGCACCAGCGACGATGAGGATGTTGTTGCCGATCGCGAACCCTGTCGCGCTTGCTGCGAGGCCCGCGTACGAGTTCAGGAGCGAGACCACGACGGGCATGTCGGCACCGCCGATCGGCAAGACGAGCGTCACGCCAATGATCAGGGCGAGCACCGTCATGACGACGAACATGATCAAGCCAGAGTCGCCACTAGATCCACCCGACTGGGTGATCACGAGTGCGATATACAAGCCGACCGCGCCGAAGAAGACGGCGGCGTTGATCAGCTTCTGCCCGGGGAAGGTGATCGGCTGACCGGAGATGAAGCCCTGCAGCTTGCCGAATGCCATGAAGGAGCCGGTGATGGTGAGTGCGCCAAAGAGCGTCTCGAAGCCGATTGCGGTCATCTTCACTACGCCTGGTCCGCCCACGGTATCTCGGCTGTGCAAGAACTCCGCAATACCGACGAGCGTCACTGCGAGCGCACCGAACATGTGGCTAATAGCGATGCGCTGCGGCATGGCGGTCATCGGTACAAGGAGACCCATCGGCAAGCCGACAGCGGTACCAACAACAAGGCCGATGATGATGAACTCGTAGCTCACGATCTCGTGGTTCAGCAGGGTTCCAATGATGGCGAGCAGCATGCCGAACGCGGCGAGCTGCATGCCGCGGCGTGCGGTGTCAGGCTTCGTTAGGCCGCGAAGGCCGAGGATGAACGCCGCCGAAGCGCCGATGTAGGCGATCTGTACGAAGAGTGCGCCGATCTGCTGATCCATTACTTTGGCGCCTCGGTCTTCTTGAACATCTTCAACATGCGGTCGGTAATCACGAATCCACCCACCACGTTGATCGTTGCAGCGGCCACCGCAATCATGCCCATGATGTTGATGAAGAGCGGCCGCTCAGCGCCGGCGATGACGATGCTCGCAACAAGGCTGATCGCCGAGATGGCATTTGTGGCCGCCATGAGCGGCGTGTGGAGGAGCGGTGGCACCTTGGTGATGATCTGGAAGCCGGTGAACGCGGCAAGCAGGAAGACGTAGACCTCAACGATCTGCGCATCGACCAGCGTCGTTGACGCTGCGGCAGTTGGCGTTCCACCCGAAGTCACGGCAATGAGCGCGGTGGCGGCGCCGAGTGCGGTCAGCAGCGCGGTCATGATGCCTTCACCGGCACAGCGCCGTTATGCACCACAAGCATTGGTCCAGTGATCTCGTCGGCGGCGTTCACGGTGAGCGCGTCGTTCTCGCCGCTGAGGTGCGTCAAGAGTGTGCGCACGTTGGTGGAGAACATCTGACTGGCGTGGAGCGGAACTGATGCGGCGATGTTCGCCACGCCGATCAGCTGCACGCCGTGGCGCACCACCGTCTCGCCTGGCACGGAGCCCTCTACGTTGCCGCCCGATTCGGCGGCGAGGTCAAGCACAACAGATCCCGGTCGCATGGTGGCAAGCATCGCATCGGTGACGAGAATGGGTGCCTTGCGCCCAGGGATCAGTGCCGTTGTGAGCACCAGATCCTGGCTCTTGATGTGGTCGGCGATGATCGCGGCGTTCTGGGCGGCCTCATCCTCGGTCTGTGCGCGGGCGTAGCCGCCCGTCCCCTCGGCCTTTGCTGCGGGCTCTACGAACTGTGCGCCGAGCGAGCGCACCTGCTCACCGGCGGCGGATCGCACGTCGAAGGCGCTCACCACCGCTCCGAGGCGGCGCGCCGTGGCAATGGCCTGTAGGCCAGCAACGCCGGCACCAAGCACGAAGGTCTTGGCAGGGGCAATGCTTCCTGCGGCTGTGGTCAACATCGGCAGGAACTTGTCGAGCGCACTCGCGCCAACCAGCACCGCCTTATAGCCGGCGACACCGCTCTGTGAGGAGAGCACGTCCATGGACTGCGCACGGCTAATGCGCGGCACCAGCTCAAGTGCGAGGGCGGTGAGGCCGCGCTCCTTCAGTGCTGGGAGAAGGTCGTCGTTGGAGCCAGGGGTCAAAAGGGCAACCAGGGTCGAGCCTTTCGGAAGCAGTGCCGCCTCGGCACTGCTCGGCTTGCGCACCTTCACGACGATCTCGGGGTTGCCACCACAAAGCGCGGCAGCATCAGCGGCGAGCGTTGCGCCCGCCTTCTCGTAGGCGGCGTCAAGGAACCCGGCAGCCTCGCCGGCGCCGCGCTGCACAACGATCTGGTGACCGGCCGCCACGAGCTTGGTCACGGCATCGGGAACGAGGGCAACGCGTCGCTCGCCTGGAACGGTTTCGCGCAAGACGCCGATTCGCATGACTCCTCCTTTCGCTCTTCGGTAGTTTAAGCGGGAACGTAGGTGCGGTAGTTCGGGCTCCACATGGCCCCATCGACGAGATCGGTAGCACGCGCCCCATCGGCGGCCGAGGCCCACCCCGCCGCTGCGCCTGCCTCAATCACGGCAATGGCAATGGCGCGGCTAATGGAGCGCAGATCGGCGAGCGGTGGGTAGAGCGCCCCACCAGCGGGGGCACTCTGTGCGGTCAGCGCCGCAAGGGTCTTCGCCGCAACGATGAACGCCTCATCTGGAATGGACCTCAGCTTTCCAGCAATCGCCGCAAGGCCAACCCCCGGGAAGATATAGACGTTGTTCGCCTGGCTGATGGTGCGCGAGGTCCCGCCCACCATCACTGGATCAAATGGTGAACCCGTTGCCACAACAGCGCGACCGTCGCCCCAGACGAAGATGTCGCTCGGCGTCGCCTCAGCACACGAGGTGGGATTGGAGAGTGGCCAGATGAGCGGTGCCGCTGCGGCCGCTGCCATCGCGCGAATCGCCGACTCAGTGAATGCACCGGCCTGGCCACTCGTGCCGATCAGGATCGTTGGCTTGACCTGGTTGATGACATCCGTAAGCCCAGCGTTCAACAGTCCGCCAATGCCGAGTGCCGAAACTGCAGCGGTATTTAGTGCGAGCTCGCTCTTTCCGTCACCCAACTCAGCGCGACCTTCATGCACGACGCCCTTTGAGTCGAGTGAGATGATCGCGGTATCGAGAGCTTCCCCTTGAAGCCCAGCGGCGGCTAGCGTGTGGCGTAAGAGTCGCGCGATGCCGAGCGTTGCAGCACCAGCGCCGTAGAAGAGAATTCGTTGATCTTCAATCTTGCCCGTACCTGATCCGCCACCCGCAACGATCGCCGCGATGATGCCGGCGAGTGCAACTGCGCCTGTTCCTTGAATGTCGTCGTTGAACGAAGGGACGCTGTTGCGATAGCGCTCAAGGATGCGAATCGCGTTCTGCTGCTTGAAGTCTTCCCACTGAATGACGCAGCCAGGGAACGCAGCTTGCACGCCACGGACAAAGGTTTCAACAAATGCGTCGTACTCTGCGCCGCGTAGTCGTGGCGTTCGGCGTCCGAGGTAGTTTGGATCGGCGATCAGTTCACTGTTATCGGTGCCGACATCAAGGGAAACAGGGAGCGCCCACGATGGCTGAATTCCCGCAGCGGCGGTATAGAGCGAAAGTTTTCCAATTGGAATCCCCATGCCGCCGACGCCAAGATCGCCAAGGCCAAGAATGCGCTCGTTGTCGGTAACGACGATGAGGCGAATCTCGGCACCGCCGGAGGCGTTGCGGAGCAACTCTGGAATTCTCGATGAATCTTCTGGCGTGATCCACGCGCCACGCGCACGGCGCCAGATTTGGCTCCATCGCTTGCACGCCTCACCGACGGTTGGTGTGTACACAATTGGTAGGAACTCTTCGACGTTCTCGACGATGAGACGATAAAAGAGCGTCTCATTGCGATCTTGCAGCGCGGCGAGGCCGATGTAGCGCTCGAGCGGATCCTGCTTCCGGCGAATCTTGACCAGCTCGACGGCGACCTGCTCCTCAAGGGTCAGAATCGACGCGGGGAGAAGTCCGTCGAGCCCAAGGAGGCGGCGCTCCTCGCGGCTGAAGGCGGTGTCCTTATTCAGGGTGGGCCGGCTGAGCAGGGCCTTGCCGCGCTCCTTCACCGCGAGGGTGGCAGCGGGCGTTAGATGGCCGTTCATCACCTGGGGGGCGCTTGGCGTGCTCATACGAGGCGAAGGATAGCCCCGTCAGGGGTGTAGCATCGGCGCATGGCAGCCACGATCCTTGTTGTTGAAGACGATCCAGCCGTCGCGCTCGCCCTTGAGGTGGCGCTGAAGGGCGAGGGCTACCTGCCGCTCATGGCGGCGACCGGCGACAAGGGCCTCGAGATCGGTATGAAGCAGGCTCCCGACCTCCTGATCCTCGACGTACGCCTCCCTGGGATCGATGGCTTCGAACTCCTCCGCCGCCTGCG
>JBILBX010000044.1:0-6263 GCA_044353495.1 Candidatus Limnocylindrus sp.
GATGCGGATGGTCCGCGAACCCTACGAACCTGATCCGGGTCATGCCGGCGAAGGGAGGACGCAGGTGTACCCCGCGCGATAGAGAGCGAGGTATCTGTGCGCGCGTTGATTCTTGCAGGGGGCGATCAACCTGATCCGGCGCTGCTCGACGCACGATGGCCCGGATGGCGTGATGTTGCGCTGGTAATCGCCGCTGATGGCGGCGCCCGATACGCGGCCCCGCTCGGCCTACCACTGCATCAGGTGATTGGCGATTTTGATTCACTCAGCGCAGGCGACGCCGACGAACTTGAGGCGGCCGGTGTGACCGTCACGCGCTTTTCAGCCAACAAAGATGCGACCGATACGGAGCTCGCCCTGCTCGCCGCACTCGATGCTGGCGCAACCGAGATCGCGCTCCTCTGCACCTGGGGTGGGCGTAGCGATCACGCAATTGGCACTCTTGCGCTTCTAGCGCATCCGCGTTGTGATGCTGCGGCGGTTGTCATTCTTGATGAGCAGACGCGGACGCAACTTGTGCGGAGTGGTACCACCCTCACACTTCGTGGTGAGTCTGGTCGCACCATTTCGCTCACCCCATGGGGTGGCGACGCAACGGTCACAGCGACCGGTGTGCGCTGGTCACTCGGCAACGAGCTTCTGGCCGCGGGCGGGACGCGCGGCATTTCTAATGTGGCAACCGCCGCAGAGGTCGTGATCACCGTGCACAACGGCGCGGTGTTGGTGAGTCAAGAGGGAGGCGCAGCATGAAGCGTTCATGGAGTCTGTTGGATCTCGTTACCGTTGCAACGATTGGCATCGCTTCAGGCGTGCTCTTTGCCGGGTGGAATCTTGCGTGGGGCGCCGCATCACCACTCTTCGCCGCCGTTCTACCACTCCAATATCTGCTGTTCGCTGGCACCTGGGTGATTGCGGGGCCACTCGCCGGACTGATCGTGCGTCGCCCTGGTGCCGCACTTGCCGGTGAGATGATCGCCGCCTCCGTCTCGTTCTTGCTCGCGAGCCAGTGGTCGGTTGATGCGATCTTCTCTGGCGCGGCCCAAGGGCTCGGCGCTGAGATCGCCTTCGCTGCGGTCGGCTACCGCGTTGCGGGTTGGCGCGTGGCACTCACCGCCGGTGCACTCTCGGGGGTTGGTATGGCACTGCATGATCTGCCGCTCTACTTCCCCGACGTCAGCACCTCGTTCGCGGCAGCCTTGGCTGCGGCGATGGTTGCAAGCTCGGCCATCATTGGTGGTCTCGGTGCGCTGGCTCTGCGCGCTGCACTTCGACGGAGCGGTGCGCTCGACCTGATCGGGGCCTAACGGCGTGCCGCCCCTCTCTATAGAGATCGCCGATCTCACCTGGCGACCGGCTGGCTCCGATCGGCTGACGCTCGACCTGCGCGGCGTTTCCGTCAGTGTTCCCGCGGGGGGAGTGCTCCTCATCAACGGTGCATCGGGGGCGGGGAAGAGCACCCTCCTCCGCGCGATCGCTGGGCTGCTCGGTACGGTCCTTCCGGGTGAACTGCGCGGGAGGCTGCTGGTGGGGGGAGTTGATCTCGTTGCCGCAGCAACAACAGAGTCGGGGATTCCACGCGGGCTAAGTGAGCGACTCGGCTACGTGGCGGCGGGCCCCGCTCCCACCTATTCGCTGCCGCTCCTGCTCGATGATGCGGCACTCCCGCTGGAGTCACGACAGGTTCCCACCGAGGAGATGCGCTCGCGCATTGAGCGGTTCGCCCGCGACGCCGCCGTTGACGTTGCACTCATGGATCGCAGCTTGAGCACCTTCAGCGGCGGTGAGCGAGCGACAGCGGCGGCACTGGTTGCCCTTGTTGCATCACCCGATCTGCTGATCGCCGATGAGCCACTCGGCGGCCTCGATGCGCGATCGGCAGAGCGCTTGGCACTGACGTTGCGTGAGAGTGGTGCGACGCGCGTGATTGCGGCGCACGACCTCTCACTGCTCGACTCCGCGACCGCACAGCAGCTACGACTTGATGGCGGCAGGGTCGTCGCGCCGGCGACGTCGTCAGCGACTGCGACCACCTGGAGCGAGATTGGCAGCAACGATGGAGGCGGCGCACCAATCGTGCAGCTGCTGCGCGCCACGGCGGCGGGTCGCGCGGTGGGGTCATCCAGCCTAGCGGTGATGCGCGGCACCACAACGTTGCTCACTGGCGACACAGGGAGCGGCAAGTCAACACTGCTCCACCTTGTGGCGGGAACGCTCCCGCTTGATACTGGTGAACGCCTTGCACAACCTGACCTGCGGATCAGATTTGCACCGCAAGACTCAGGCCTCCTCCTTGGCGCGCGACCAGCTCGCGCGCACATTGCACCGAGCGATGCAACGCGAGCCGAAGAGATTGCTCAACGCCTTGACGTCGCACAACTTCTTGATGCATCACCTGGGCGACTGTCGGATGGTGAACGTCGTCGGCTTGCGATCGTGGTGACGATTGCTGCAGCTCCAGACGTTCTGATCCTCGACGAGCCGAGCGGCGGTCTTGATGATGCGCGCGTGGCGGCACTCTGCGATCTACTCAGCGATCGAGAGCTGCTCGGCACCAGCGCCCTGCTGATCGCCACGCACGATCCACGGCTGAGTACGTTGAGCCACCCAGAGGCGCGGCCGCTCCGCAGGGTGCGCCACCCTGAGGAGACAGGCACCAGCGTTGAGCCAGTTGCCAGCGGCCTCGCCGCGCTCCTGCCAGCGCCGGCGGCCCGAGTGGCCGAGAGCGCTGAGCAACTCCTCTCGCCAGAGCTCGGCAGACGCTTGATTGGCACCGCGAATCCGCTGACCCGCCTCGGCCTCGCCCTCTTCTGGTTCGCCCTCTCGATTGCGAGTCCAACAACGCCAGTGGCGCAGGCCGCGATCGCCCTTCCGGTCTTGGTCGTGGCATGGATCTCTGGCGTGCAGATTCTCGCCACACTGAAACTCGCCGTAGCGCTGACACCAGCGCTCGCCGGCATCGTGCTCGCCAATCTCTTTGGTGGCGCATCAGTGGAAGAGGCGGTCGGTGCTGGCACGCGCCTCCTGGCATTTGCCGCCGGTAGCCTCGTACTACTACGACCATTTGAACCGCTGCGCATGGCCGACGCGTTCATTGAAAAACTTCGCGCACCGTTTGCCCCAACGATGGCGCTGCTCGCTACCGCCGCACGTATTCCAACGCTGCGTGATGAGGCGCGCGAGCGTCGTGCGATTCGCCGGCTAACCCGACGTGGTGCAGATCCGCTGCTGCTCGCCGATCTATTCGATTCGGTGATTCGCGCCGTACCGCAACTGGCGATCGCCCTCGAGGTCCGTGGCGTGCGCTTGCCGACGCGTCAGTCGCCACCTACCCGTCGTCGGCCGTCGCGCTTCGGTCGTGCCGATCTGCTCATCGTGAGCCTCAGCGCTGGTGGACTGCTCGTCTCCGTTGCGCGGGCGGTCGTCGAGGTTATACTCGGAGCATGAGTCCATTCAAATCGTTTCCACCGGTCGGCAGCGAAGCCCCGGCGTTTACGTTGCGCGATGCAACTGGCAGCGAGCACAGCACCACTGGTGCGCGTGGTAAGTGGCTCGTGATCTACTTCTATCCAAAAGACGACACCCCAGGGTGCACCATTGAGGCCTGCGAGTTCCGCGATTCGGAGACGGCGCTGCAGGCGGCGGGGGCCCTCGTCTGGGGGGTGAGCCCCGACGACCAATCGAGCAAGGCCGCCTTCCGTGACAAGTTCTCCCTGAACTTCCCAATCCTCTCTGACCTCGACCACCAGGTTGCTGAGACCTACGGGGTCTGGGGTGAGAAGCAGATGATGGGGAAGAGCTTCATGAGCACCCATCGCGTCACCTTCCTGATCAACCCAGAGGGTCGGGTGGCGAAGGTCTGGGAGAGCGTGACTCCAACCGGGCATGCGGCAGAGGTGCTTGCGGAGATCACCAGCCAGAGGGGCTAAAAGGCGGTGCCTTTGGGGGGACGCCGGCACCGCCTTAGGCGGCGATTCTGGCAGAAATTCACCTTCTGCACAAGAAAAAGCGACCAAATTGCAACTATCCCGTTGAGCACGCTCCACGGGAGCCCCTGCTACCCTTGACCCTGCAAGCAATGACCCGCGGCAACACCGAAAGGCTCACTGTGACGCTTGAAACGCAGGACTTCCTGGTCCAACCAGTCGACGCCTCCTGGCTGCAGTGCAACATCGAGTGCCAAGAGGCCTGCCCTGTTGGCACCAACTGCCGCGGCTACCTGAACCTTGCCGCCGAAGGGCGCTTTGAAGAAGGGTACCTCCTCTCCCGCGAACCAAACCCCATCGCCGCCATGTGCTCGTACGTCTGCTCCGCGCCGTGTGAGCGCGCCTGCCGCCGCGGCGACATCGATCGACCGCTCGCAATTCGCGCGATGAAGCGCTTCCTTGTGGAGTGGCACGCCGCTTCAGGGATTCCTGATGTTGCGCCAGAGATCACGCCACGCGCCGAGAGCGTTGCGGTGATTGGTGCCGGCCCTGCCGGTCTCTCGGTGGCGCGCGAGCTCGCCGTGAAGGGCTATCAGGTCACCGTCTACGACAGCCTGCCGTATGGCGGCGGCACGATGCTCATCGGCGTTCCGGCATTCCGCCTCCCGCGCGAGGCGATTGAGACCGACGTGCGACTCATCGAGCGACTCGGCGTGAAGTTTGTCTACAACACCGAGGTCGGACGCGACATCACCTTCGAACAGTTGCAGCAGAAGCACAACGCGATCGCGATTTGCGCCGGCGCAATGAATGCCGTCGCACTCGACATTCCGGGCGCCGACCTTGAAGGCCTCGTGTACGGCGTGGACTTCATGAAAGATGCCAACCTCGGCAAGCCGCTCAGCGTCGGCAAAGATGTTGTCGTGATCGGTGGTGGTTACACCGCCATGGACTGCTCGCGTACCTCACTCCGCCATGGCGCCGAGCGCGTCACCATCGCCTATCGCCGCACACGATCCGAACTTGTCGTTGACGAAGAGGAGCTCGGTGAGACGGAGCGCGAAGGCGTGCGCATGGACTTCCTCGTCTCGCCACTTGAGCTCGTCGGCGAGAACGGCCGCATCACCGGCGTGCGCATGATCAAGAATCGTCTCGGCGAGCCAGACGCATCGGGTCGTCGCAGCCCAGTACCAATTGAGGGCTCCGAGTTCATTCTTCCGGCCGACACGGTGATTCCAGCGGTGTCGCAGGCCGCTGAGCTCGGCTTCCTTCCAGTGGAGAGCACCTTCGAAGTGGCGCGCGGTCGCGTCAAGGTTGACCCAGCTACCTACGCCACCAACATCAAGGGTGTCTGGGCCTGCGGCGACTTCGTCACTGGCCCTGCCACCATGATCGAGGCGGCGGGCCACGCCAAGAAGTGCGCCTACGCGATTGACCGCTACCTGGACGGGCAGGCCGAGATCACCGTCGACGCCAACGTGAAGATCACCAGCTCGTGGCGCCACGAGATGCCTGAGTTCTACGACCGCATCCCACGCCAGCACATTCCGGTGCTGCCGCTGGCGGCACGCCTCCCCTCTGGGGACCCAGTAGAGAACTTCACCACCCAGGTCGAGCTCGGCTACGGGGCCCAGCAGGCGGTTGCGGAGAGCACCCGCTGCCTCATGTGCAACTACAACATCTGGTTTGACCCGATGCGCTGCGTCCTTTGTGGCGCCTGCGCCGACGTCTGCCCTGAGGGGGTCATTCATATGGTGGACATCAACCAGCTCAAGTCTGAGGGTGCCCTCCCCGAGCTTTCCGAGGCCTACGGCTGGGAGAACGGCGGGGCGATGCTCCTGGACGAGGAGCGCTGCATCCGCTGCGCCCTCTGCGTAAAGCGCTGTCCCTTCGACGCCATTACGATGGAGCGGTTCGAACTACAAGAGATCAGCTCGGACGGACGCCTCTATAAGGAGTCCTACCGAGATGGACAGTTGGCCGGGGTTGCCGGCGTAGCGGGAGGGGCACAGTGAGCCTACTGGCGAGGGTCGATCAGGCGGTCCGCAGGTCAGCAGCCTGGCGCTCTATCTTCCGCAACTCCTATCCGAACGACGAGCGCAGTCGCGCCTATGCGGTGATGAACAACGTCTTCCTTCACCTACACCCAGTGCGGGTTCGCCAGCACGCGGTGAAGTTCGCCTACACCTTCTGCCTCGGCGGCTTGAGCTTCTTCCTCTTCCTCGTCCTCACCGTCACGGGCGTCTACCTGATGTTCTTCTACGCCCCTTCGGCAACGCAGGCGTACTCCGACATTCTCAAGATTCAAACGCTGATCCCATTCGGACAGATCACGCGCAA
>JBILBX010000045.1:0-6241 GCA_044353495.1 Candidatus Limnocylindrus sp.
CTCTGGCTTCATCAGCGACTCTCTAGGCGTCTGGTGAAGCGACAACGTTGACGCGCTTCTTCGTGCGCGACGCGTGGTCGAACTTCACCGTGCCGGTGACGGTTGCATAGATGGTGTAGTCGCTGCCGAGGCCAACACCGCGCCCTGCGGCGAAGGTGGTGCCGTGCTGTCGCACGATGATGCCGCCAGCGTTGATCTTCTGGCCGTCGCCGACCTTCACGCCGAGGCGCTGACCAGCGCTATCGCGTCCGTTGCGAACACTTCCGCCTGCCTTTTTGTGTGCCATGGGGGTCTCCTTCTCTCAGCGTTCGCTGCGTTATTCGGCGTCGGCGGCCGACGTGTCGGCGCTCTTCGCTGCTGGCTTTGCGGTTGCTGGCTTCTTTGCGGCAGGCTTCTTTGCAGCCTTCGCCTCGGCTGGTGCGCCAACCTTCAACGTTGCGGCGACTGCTGCGTCAGCCTTCGCCTTATCGGCAGCAACTGCAGCTGCAGCGGCCTGCGCCTTGGCGCGATCTGCGGCACCGGCTTCGTAGAGCGCCTTTGCGCTCGTACCGTTCACGGCAACTTCGGTGACCTTAATGAGGTGAAGTTCCTGGCGGTGCCCCTTGGTGATGCGGCTACGCGCCTTTGGTCGGTACTTGAAGCTGATCGTCTTTGGTCCGCGCTCCTGGCCGAGCACCGTTGCGGTGACCTTCGCGCCAGCAACAACTGGAGTACCAACTTCGGTGGTGGAGTCGGTGCGCACAAGAAGGACGCGGTCGAACGAGATCTCGCTCCCTGGGGTAGCGCCGGTCAACTCGACGTGCAACTCGCTGCCGAGCTCCACTCGATACTGCTTTCCGCCGGTCTCAATGACTGCGTACATGGTTCCCCTGTCCTTACTGTCTGTGTGCCGTACAGGCGGCGCCTGCTGGGCGGTCGCGGGCTGACGGACGGGTCAGTCGCGGGAGGGGAAGTCTACGATCAGGGCTCTCCCGCGTCAACCACGCTCTATTGTTACATGAGCGGGGATGAGCCCCCGTCATGCACCCGGTGGCTCTGCACCAGGGCGAGGCCGAAGGCGAGCGAGACGGCAGAGGCGCCGCCGTAGCTCACAAATGGCAGCGTGATCCCTGTGATTGGGGCAACGCCGAGGTTCATTCCAATATTCACAAAGGTTTGGAAGAGGATCACGGTGGCCATTCCGCCAGCAAAGATCACCCCGAACTCATCGGTCGAGGTCCAGGCGTGCCATACCAGGCGCCCAACGAGGATTGCGAGCAAAAGGATCACAAAGAGGCCACCCATCGCACCAAACGCACGGACGAGGGCCGCAAAGACAAAGTCGCTCTCTTGTACGGGGAGCGGGGTCAAGATGGAGGTGCCATCGGCCCCTGCGCCGAAGAGGCCGCCTCCCCTGATTGCGTCGAGTGAGCGCAGGAGCTGGTATTTGGGTCCGGCGGGGTCTGCGTTCGGGTCAATAAAGGCGAGGAGCCGCTCCTTCTGATAATCCGCCAGCACTACGACCCACGCCAGAGCGCCGCCAAGGGCAGCCAGGCTCGCCAGGGCGGCGACCCAACGCGTCGCAACGCCCGCTAGATAGAGGGCGCCGAAGAGCGCCGCAACGAGCACCAGTGCCGTGCCGAGGTCGGGCTGTGCCACAACGAGCAGGAAGGGTGGCGCGACGATCGCGCCCGCCAAGACCAGGTCCTGTAACCCACCGCTGGCTCGGTCCGTACGCGTCAGTGCGGTCGAGATCGCGACCAACGTCAAGATCTTGCTGAGCTCGCTGGACTGAATGGTGAGTCCAAAGATTGCAATCGCTCGATTGTTGCCACCAGAGTCGACGCCGTACACCAGCGTAATGATGAGCAGCAGAATGTTCGCGGCGTAGAGTGGCCAGGCAAAGGTGCGGACCCAGCGCCAGTTCACAAGCGTTGTGACGATGTAGACAGCGATGGAAAGCGCCATCCAGGTCAACGAGCGCACGAAGAGCGAGCTCGGTGTGAGCAGCTCTTGCCCATAGCTCCGTGCATTGAGCCAGGCCATGCCGACTCCGGTTAGCGCGAGGAGGCCGACGGCCGCGACAGCGATCCAGTCCACACGGCGAAGAGCGGAGCCAAGCGGTGAGTCGAGCCTATTCACCGAAGAAGTTCCCGCGTGCCAAGAGTGCTGGGGTGCGATAGTCCCGCTTCAAATCAAACTGCAGCTGCAGGTAGTACTTCGTCACCTCTTTCGCCGCATTCCCCGCCGTGTTCGTTCCATGCATGAAGACGACGTAGGCAAATTCGGAATCGTCTTTCGACCAGTCGTTGGTGGGGGCGACAAATCCACCCATCCAGTTGTGATACGGCAATCGGCCAAGGTAATCGCGTGCACCGTACTGCGCGGTGCCGCTCTTGGCGGAGACAAAGAGCGGCATGCGCGAGATCCCTTGTGATGGCCCAGGATTCAGTGCCATCTTGCGCCCAGCAAGGCGCATCTCGCGATATGTCGACTCCCTCATTCCCACTTCACCGTTAACCACTGGGGTGATCGGCGTGATGCTTCCATCTGCGTGTGTGATGCTCAACACAACGTGTGGTCGCCACAGCGTTCCACTGTTGGCCAGTGCCGCAAATGAGTTGAGCACTTGGATCGGTGTGACCAAGTCGTATCCCTGGCCTTGTGCTGATTGCAACACCTCTGCGTTGTAGAGTCCGCGGTTAATCGTGGAGCGCGCCCATGCTTGATCGGGGACGAGGCCAGAGATCTCACTCGGCAGATCAATGCCGGACGGTGCGCCGAAGCCCCACTGTCGACCACAGCTTGCGAGTCGATCAATCTTGATTAGTCGTGCGAGTTGGAATGTCACAACGTTGGAGCTCCACGAATACGCATCGGATGGCGTTAGCGTTCGGCCAAATCCCGCACGATTCCACTCATAAAACTTCTCTCCATCCACTTCGAGATACGCAGTGGATTGGAATCTTGTCGACGGCGTCACAAGATTGAGGTCGAGGGCACAGGAGAATGTGACGAGCTTGTACGTACTCCCTGGCGGGAAGTACGAGCCGACCGCGTGGTTCAGCAACGGTGAGTATTTGTTTGCAAGATATTTCTGATACTTGGCGTTGCTGATCCCTGCGGAGAAATCGTTGTTGTCGTAGGTGGGGAGTGACGCCATCGCGATGATCTCACCGTTCTGCGGATTCATTGACGCAACCACGCCCTCTTGTGTGCGCGCACTCTTGAGCCCCCACTCCAGTGCGGTTGTTGCGCGCCGCTGTGCATCAATGTCGATAGTGAGAGTTAGTGACGCTCCATTTACTGGTGGCTTCGTCACGCCAAGGATGCGCACCAGTCGACCCTTTGCATCAACCTCAACCTGGCGAATGCCTGGCGTGCCACGCAGAGCCTCTTCATAGCTCGCCTCTACGCCTGCGCGCCCAATGAAATCGACGACGGTGTATCCGGCTGGTGCAAGTGTGCTCGCCTCAACACCATCAATTCGGCCGACGTATCCAACGATGTGACTGATCAGCGTTCCATACGGGTAGACGCGCCGAGATTCAACGATCGTTTCAACACCAGGCAAACTAGCGTGCTCTTCGTTGATCAGCCGTGCTGCGCGTTCGTTGACGTTGTTCGCGATACGAATCGGCTCCCACAACGAGCCGGTGCTGCGATCAAGCAGTGTGATGATGCGCACTGGATCCATGTTAAGGATCTCTCCGAGCGTTTTCACAACTTGCGCACGTACCGTGAGGGAGAGGTCTCCTGGTCGAATTTGCACTGCGTACACGGCAATGTTTTTTGCAAGGACGCGTCCGCCGCGATCCAGCACTAGGCCTCGCGCTGGCGTGATGATCTCTTCAACGATGCGGTGGCCGCGCGCAACTACAGTCGTTGGGCCCGACGACGTTGTCGCGCCAAACTGAATGAGCATCAAGCGCCCACCGAGCCCGCCAAACGTGAGAAGAACAACGAGTGCGGCGGCAAAGAATCGTAGGGGGCGACGGCGACGAACCTCTCGTTCACTTGGCCCGCCACCGCCGGGATAAACCTGAGTGGTTGTCATATTTTTGCGCTACCCGCGGAGTGTTTGGTCGAACTGGTAGCCCCTGCGTCGGCGCTGCCCGAACGCCGCCAAAGCGCCGCCGACCAAAAGGTTCGCGACAAGCGCAAACGCGTTTTCCCCGATCCGATTAGCCCCGCCGCTACTCAGCAGGAGGATCGTGAGGCTGCTCGCTGCCAGGCCAAAGAGGAGCGCTGCGAAGCGCTTGGGCAACAGGGCATTCCCAGCGCCTCGAATCTGGCTCGCAACCAGCACGCCGGCGATCATTGCAAGGCTGGTTAAGCCGAGTGGACGCAACAGTACCGTGTCGATCGTCAAGCCGGCCACGGTGGCAGCTACCAGCGCTAGGCTACGCCGCTCCGCTGAGGCTGTAACAATCAGTAGTACGATTGGTAGGTTGATCGCACGTTCCAGGCCAAGCTCGGGCAGCAGCCGCGCCTGGATAAGGGCGGTGAGCACGATTCCGAGCACGTAACCGATGCGCTTGGTCATACCTTCAGGATACCCCCGCAGCCGCCTTGGCGCACCCCCTCGCCAGGACCCTGGTGTTCCACGTGAAACATGGCCCCCGAAACCCCTCCGTAGCCCCCTCCTGCTACGATAGGAGCGTGAATACCACCATCCAGCACCCTGCCGGATCCCACGCGCCAATCATCGTGTGTGCGAACCAGAAGGGTGGGGTCGGTAAGACCACCACCGTGCTGAACCTCGCCGCTGAGCTCGCCCATTCTGGTCGTCGCGTGCTCGTGGTCGACCTTGATCCCCAGCGAAACCTCACCAGCGGCCTCGGATTCACCCTCCCAGAGGGGGCGCCGACCGCCTACGACCTCCTCGTGGGGCGTCGCCCCGCCGTAGAACTCGCTCAGCCAACCTCAATTCCGAACCTCGCGCTTATCCCGGGCTCCGCTGACCTCGCGGGAATCGATGTTGAGCTCGCAACGGGTGATGAGAGCGGCGAGCGCCAGCTTGCAGCGGGCCTGAGGCAGGCCGGGGACGCTGAGGTGATCCTCGTTGACACTCCGCCGTCGCTTGGCCTGGTCACGGTAAGCGCCCTCGCAATCGCTGACGGGGTGCTTGTGCCCGTGCAGTGCGAGTACTACGCCCTTGAGGGGCTCTCGCAGCTCATGGCCACGATCCGCCTCGTGCGCGAGCGGCTCAACCCCGCCCTGCAGGTGAACGGCCTCCTCTTGACCATGCTCGATCCCCGCACGAAACTTGGCAGCGACGTCGTGCGCGAGGTGGAGAGCCACTTTGGTGAGCTGGTCTACAAGGCCCGCGTACCACGTTCGGTACGCTTGGCGGAGGCGCCAAGCCACGGGATTGCGATCCGGAGTTACGCACCAGGCACCTCGGGTGCCGAATCGTACGCACAGGCTGCAGCAGAATTTGATGCCCGGGTGTTCAGCGGAACCCCTGTAGGCGCCAGCTAGTAATAAGGGGGGAGCATGGCGAAGAAGACCACCGGGCTCGGGCGAGGACTTGGTGCACTGATCCCAGAGGCGGCAAGTGCCGTGGGCGCTACCCGTGCGGGCGCGCTAGAGATTCCGCTCAGCAAGATCAAGCCGAACCCGTACCAGCCGCGCACCGAGTTCTCGACCGCTGAGTTGGCACAACTCGCCGAGAGCATCCGTGAGCATGGCGTGCTGCAGCCCGTCGTCGTAGAAGAGGGGCCGAACGGATACACGCTGATTGCAGGTGAGCGCCGCTTCCGTGCCTCAAAGCTCGCAGGGAAGAGCACGATTCCCGCCGTCGTGCGTGTTGTTGGCAATCAATCACGCCTTGAGCTTGCGCTCATTGAAAACGTTCAGCGCAGCGACCTGTCGCCAATTGAAACGGCGCACGCCTACCGGCGTCTCGCCGACGAGTTTGGTTTGACGCAGGAGCAGATTGCCGTCATCGCTGGCAAGGCGCGCACCACCGTCGCAAACACACTGCGGCTACTTGATCTCTCTACTGATGTGCAGAGTGAAGTTGCCGCAGGTCGACTCAGCGAAGGGCACGCGCGCGCGCTCGTTGGCCTCCCAGAATCAGAGCAGGCGTGGCTTGCGCGCACCTTTGTGCGCGATGCAGTGACGGTACGTGGCGCAGAGGCGGCCGCGTCAACGGTTCGCGGTGCTGCGCGCGGTACAATCACCACGAAGCGAAAGCCTGGCGCACTGCCAAGTGAAGAGCTCGCTGCACTGCAGCGCGATCTTGAAGGGCATCTCG
>JBILBX010000046.1:0-6162 GCA_044353495.1 Candidatus Limnocylindrus sp.
CCTCTGCCCGCCGCAATGCGGTGCAGCAGCCACAGCGAACCGCCGCCAAGAGCCTCGTCGCCAAGGCGCTCGAGATCATCACGGGCCAGACCCAGGGCGACACCGCTGCCGCCGTCAACAAGGCGTCAAGCGCCCTTGACCGTGCTGCCAAGCACGGCGCCATTCATAAGAACGCCGCCGCCCGACGCAAGTCGCGCCTCGCTAAGAAAGCTGCCCGGGCGGCTGCCGCTGGCGGCGTGATGCCGAAGGTTGTGAACAAGAAGAAGTCGGCGCCAAAGAAGGTCGCCGCACCAAAGGCTGAGGCCGCTGCTGCAAAGCCTGCTGCCAAGAAGCCAGCCGCGAAGAAGCCTGCTGCCAAGAAGGCGGCGCCAAAGGCCTAAGCGAACGAATCGATCGACCGCCCGCTGCGCATCGCGCAGTGTGGCGGGACGACGATTAGGCGACTGGCTCCTCGCGCTTCACGCGCGGAGCACTCGGCCAGTAGAAGAGCCCACCCAGCAGCGCGAAGCCTGTCGTGCTGAGAATCAAGATGCGCACCGTTCCCATCTGGCCATCCCAATACCAATCGGTGAATGAGGCCACGTCGGTGATGCCTGCTTCGGCGAGCGCCTCTTTGCCACCTTCAGCTCCCTGGTAGCGCACGTAGACGCACTCTGGTCCGGCCGCGCACTTGAACGAGCCGCCCTGCTTCTCATCGCGGTAGCCAGGGTCAAGCGAGAAGAAGAAGAGCTTCACCGCAAGGAAGAGCGCGGCGAAGGTCACCGCGGTGATGGCGCCACTCCAAGCGGCGTTCGCGAAAATGCGACCAGGGCGACCGCGTAGTTGCCCCGCGCGCTGATTGCCGTACCAGCCGATGAGCAGACCAGAGAGCGGCGCGAAGATGATGTACGCCGGATCGATCGGGATCACCATCAAGAAGCTCACCGCAACGGTAAGTGCCATGCCGATACCAACGAAGGCGGCGACGGTTGCTCCGCGATCCACAAAGCGACTCATGCGTGGGTCACGTGCGAGAAGGCGGCGCGGCCGGCGTAGATTGCCCGAGTGCCGAGCTGCTCTTCAATGCGCAAGAGGCGGTTCAGTTTGGCGACGCGCTCCGAACGCGATGGGGCACCCGTCTTGATCTGCCCCGCATTCGTGGCCACGGCGAGGTCGGCGATGGTGGTGTCTTCGGTCTCGCCGGAGCGGTGGCTCAAGATGCTTGCCCAGCCGGCGCCGCGCGCCAGGGTGATCGCGTCAAGCGTCTCGGTGAGCGTGCCGATCTGGTTCGGCTTCACCAGCAGCGCGTTCGCCGCACCAGCATCGATGGCGCGCTCAATGCGGTGGGTGTTGGTTACCAACAGGTCATCGCCCACGATCTGCACCTTGCCACCGATGCGCGCGGTGAGGGCCTCCCAACCGCTCCAGTCATCTTCAGCCAGACCATCTTCGATGCTGATGATCGGATACTTTGACGCCCAGCTCGCCCAGAGATCAACCAGTGCACCGCTCTCTAGGGTGCGACCTTCGCGCTCGAGCTTGTAGTGGCCGTTCGGCTGCAGCAACTCGGTTGCGGCGGCATCAATTGCGATCGCGATCTCTTCGCCCGGTCGATACCCAGCCGCCTCAATCGCCGTCATGAGTGCATCGAGTGCCGCCTCGTTTGACGGCAGGCTCGGCGCAAAGCCGCCCTCATCGCCCTGACCGGTTGCGAGGCCGCGATCGTGCAGGTTCTTGCGGAGTGCGGCGAAGACCTCGGCGCCTGCGCGCAGCGCATCGCGATAGGTGGCGGCGCCCACAGGGACCACCATGAACTCCTGGAAATCGGTGGAGTGCTCGGCATGCTTGCCGCCATTCAAAATGTTCAGCAGCGGCACTGGAAGCTTCACTGCAGCGTCACCACCAAGTTCGTACCAGAGTTCTTTGCCGTGCAGCGCAGCACGCGCATGGGCCGCCGCAAGCGAAACACCGAGAATGGCATTCGCGCCGAGTCGGCCCTTCGCCGGTGTGCCGTCGAGAGCGATGAGTGCTGCATCGAGTGCGCGCTGGTCGCTCACCGACGTGCCGTTCAGTGCCTGTGCGATTTCGCCGTTCACTGCGGCAACGGCGCCAAGCACCCCCTTGCCACCGAATCGACCCTTGTCGCCATCGCGAAGCTCGACCGCTTCGTGTGCGCCAGTAGAGGCGCCCGATGGAACAGCGGCGCGACCTCGTGCGCCACCACTCAGGGTGACGTCAACCTCGACGGTCGGATTACCGCGCGAGTCGAGAATCTCGCGCGCGTGGATCGCGGCGATGCGGTCGCTCATGCCAGTGGATCACTCTCGTCGTCATCCTCATCGTCGAGCGCTGACGGCTTGATGATCGGCTTCGGCTTTGCTGCGGCCCGCTTCGGTGCCGCCTTGCCACCTGGCTTCACCGGTGCGACGTAGACGATTGGGAGCGTCTCGTACGGTGAGCCGGCGGTTGGCACCACGGCGAGGCCTGGCAGGTCGCGCCCTTCAAGGAACTCGAGTGAGGCACCGCCACCGGTGGAGAGGTGCGTCATCTTCTCGGCAATGCCCAACTGTCGCAAGGCGGCAATGCTGTCGCCGCCGCCAACCACCACGGTCGCGCCCGCATCCGCCTTCTCGGCGGCAACCTTGGCGAGTTCGCGTGTGGCCACGGCGAACGATGGGATCTCAAAGACGCCGAGTGGTCCGTTCCACAGGATGGTCTTGATCGGCGCGAGCGCCTCGCGGATTGCGGTGATGGAGGCTGGGCCAAGGTCAACCATGTGCCAGCTCGCTGGGAGCTTGTCGGTAGAGACCACCTTGAACTCGGTGCCGCGTGTCACCTCTTTGGCGACCACACCATCAACAGGAAGGAGGACGCGAACACCGCGGTCCTGCGCCAACTTCAAGATGCGTCGCGCATCGTCCACCATCTTCGACTCGTAGAGGCTCTTGCCAACACTGCGGCCAGAGGCGACAAGGAACGTATTCGCAACGCCACCACCAAGAATCAACAGGTCAACCTTTTTGATCAGTGCCTCAAGTACGGCCACCTTGCCAGAAACCTTGCCGCCGCCGACGATCGCGGCGAACGGTCGCGAAGGCTTCTCAAGCAAATTAGAAAGTGCCTCAACCTCTTGCTCCATCAGGAGTCCGACATACGACGGCAGGTAGGCGGCAACACCAACGGTGCTGGCGTGGGCGCGGTGCGCTGCACCGAACGCATCGTTCACGAAGACGTCGCCATACGAGGCGAGTCGCTCGGCGAATGCAGGATCGTTGCGCTCCTCACCAGCATGGAAACGAACATTCTCAAGGAGGAGCAGCTCGCCCGGTCGCAAGCGACGCACGGCATCGTCGGTACCAACACCAAGTGCATCACCGGTCGTCGGCACGTTCACACGAATAAGCTGCGTGAGTCGCTCAGCTGCGGGTCGCAGGCGAAGGCCATCGACAACGCGACCATCTGGTCGGCCAAGGTGCGACATGATCACGACCGATGCACCGCCATCAAGGAGCGCCTTGATGGTTGGGACGGCGGCGCGGATGCGCGAATCGTCAACGATCTTTCCATCGGAGAGCGGCACATTGAAGTCGACGCGCAGCAGCACGCGCTGGCCCTGCATGTTCAACTCACGAATCGTGCGCTTCCCTGAGGCGGAGATGATCTCTTCTGCGATGCGGCGCGGACCGGCCTGCTGCGGTGCTGGTCGCGGAATTGGGCGTGGAACCGGTCGCACCGGCTTCGTGGCCGTCGGGGTTCCGCCCGGCTTGACCGTGGCCTTTACGTTCGGACGGTTTGCCGGTCGGCTCGGCGCCGTTGGTGGCGCGCCAGTCGGTCGCGGCTGACCGTTGGAGCCCGTGATCGTTGGCTTCACCTGCGGCCGATTCGCTGGGCGGCTCGAGGCGAGCATCGCTCCAGCCGGCTTCTGCGGCGGTGCCCCGCTCGCACTCTTGGCAGGAGCGGCGGCGGCTGGCTTCGCAGCGACAGGCTTCGGGGCTGGCTTCGGTGTGCTCTTCGGCTTCGCCGCCGGCTTGGCCGCGGGCTTCGGGGCGGGCTTCGGGGCTGGCTTAGAGCTACCGCCGAGGATCCTTGAAAGCAGCCCCTTCTTCTCAGGCATGCGTCGCCACGTACTTCACCAGGTCGGCAACGCGGCAGCTGTAGCCCCACTCGTTGTCGTACCAGGTGACGATCTTCACGAACTTGTCACCGACCATCATGGTGCTGAGGGTGTCAATGATTGATGAGCGCGTATCGCCCTTGTAATCCGATGAGACCAACGGTTCGTCAGAGACGCCGAGGATCCCCTTCATTGGCCCCGCCTCAGCGGCGCGGAACGCGGCATGAATTTCATCGATGCTCGCCGATCGCTCCAACTCTGCGGTGAAGTCCACGATGCTCACCGTTGGGGTTGGGACGCGAATGCTGTAGCCACCGAAGCGCCCTTCAAGTTCTGGAATGACGCGGGCGATCGCCGCCGCGGCGCCCGTCGACGCCGGCACAAGGTTGAGACTTGCGGCGCGTGCGCGACGTGGATCGCTGTGCGCCACGTCAAGGATTCGCTGGTCGTTGGTGTAGCTGTGGATGGTGGTCATCAATGCCCGTGCAATACCCCAACCATCCGAGACGATCTTCGCCGCAGGGGCGAGGCAGTTCGTGGTGCAGCTGGCATTCGACACGATGTGATGCTTCGCTGGGTCGTACTGCTTCTCGTTTACGCCCATCACGATGGTTAGGTCTTCGCCGGTCGCAGGAGCGCTGATGATCACCTTCTTCGCGCCAGCCTTGCGGTGTGCCGCGGCCTTCTCGGCGTTGGTGAAGAGTCCGGTTGATTCCACGACGATGTCAACGCCAAGCTCGCCCCACGGGAGTGCCGCAGGATCTTTGCTCGCCAACACCTTGATGCGACGGCCGTCGATGACGAGCTCGTCCTCTTCCGCGGCAACGCTGCCGGGATAGATGCCGTAGGTGGAGTCGTACTTAAAGAGGTGGGCGTTCATCTTCGGATCAACGAGGTCGTTGATCGCCACCACCTCAACTTCAGGTGTGCGCTGAATGATTGCCTTCAGGCTCTGGCGCCCAATACGGCCGAAGCCGTTAATGCCTACGCGTACGGTCATCGAGTGTCCCCCTTCGATTTCACCGCTACGGCCCGCTCCCACTCTGGATTGCCGATTCGCTCGACAACCATCGGATGGCAGCCCGCCAGGCTCACGTCCCCACCGAGCTCGGCGGGGTGTACGGAAACTCTCCGTCCTGGAACCTTGAAGCTATTGTCGCTGATCTCCCCCTCAATACGCGAATGGAGCGCCATCCAGTGCGCCTCGGCGAAGGAGCCGCCGATGATGATGCGGCTCGGATTGAACACATTGACGAAGCCAGAGACCGCCCGGCTGATCGCCAGGAGCGCGTGATCGATGAGCCCCTGCGCGACGCGATCCCCCGCAGTCGCAGCCTCGGAGACCTCCTTGGCGCTGACCCTCCCCTTCGGATGAGCAGCGAGCCAGGCGGCGAGCCAGGGGCTGGCGCCACTCGCAGCGGCCTCGCCCCCCGTGCGTGCAAGCGCGACACCCGAGGCGTGCGCCTCGAGGTGCCCAATCCCACCGCAGGCGCAGCGTGGTCCGTCGAGCGTGATCGGCGTATGGCCGATCTCAATCCCTGTGTCATCTGGTCCTGTGTAGAGGCGACCACCACTAATCACCGCACCACCGAGACCGGTGCTGATCGTGATGTAGAGGAGATCATCGATACCGCGCCCTGCACCGAACGCACGCTCGCCGAGGATCGCCACCTTCGTGTCGTGCTCAAGGAGCGTGGGGAGGTTGAGCGCCGCGCTGATCGGTTCGGCGAGATCCGTGCCTGGGAAATCGGGGCCGAGGTTGGGTGGCTCAACAGCGATCCCGCGCCACGGATCGATCGGGCCCGGCGAACTGATTCCAACACCAACAAGACGAGCGACTGCGGCTGCGTCTTCGATGCGAGCCGCATCTCGTGCCTGCTGCAGCGTGCTGATGCATGCGGCGACGATGGCGGCGGGACCGCTGCTCACGGGAGTTGCGCTCGCTGCACGACCAATGCGCGAGCCATCGGCACGCACGACCGCTGCACGAATCTGCGTCCCGCCGAGATCGAGGGCGAGGACGGTCGCGTCAGCGGACGGGGCGGTCATGAATCCTCCGTGCTCATCTT
>JBILBX010000047.1:0-6146 GCA_044353495.1 Candidatus Limnocylindrus sp.
AGAGTGCGCTACCGAAGTACGAGCTTGGTGGCGATGCGCCAACACGCAACGTCAGCCAGTCGAGCATTTCGGCGCTCGGCGCAGTGCTTCCAGAGTTGATCGGCGGCAGCGCCGACCTCTCGGAGTCCAACCTCACCGACATCCATGGTGGTGGCAAGTTCACCGCTACCGAGTCGGGTCGCAACATTAGCTACGGCGTGCGCGAACATGCGATGGCCGCAATTGCGAACGGCATCTCGTATCACGGTGGGCTGATTCCATTCGTTGCAACGTTCTTGACGTTCAGCGATTACTTGCGTGGCGCTCTGCGCCTCGCAGCGCTCGCAAACCTCGGCAGCATCTTTGTCTTCACGCATGACTCGATTGGTCTCGGTGAAGATGGCCCAACACACCAGCCGGTTGAGCACTACGCCGCGTTGCGTGCGATTCCAAACGTGCGCTTCTTCCGCCCTGGCGATCCAAACGAGGCGGCAGCTGCATGGGGCGTTGCCGTTGAGCGACGACATGCACCAACGGTGCTCGCCTTCACGCGACAGAAGCTGCCGGTGCTTTCTGGCTCCATCACTGGTGCCGCAGCTGGCGTGCGACGCGGTGCCTATGTGCTTCGCGAGGCAACGGGCGCCGCGAAGATGATCTTGATTTCGACGGGCTCAGAGTTGCACCTCGCCGTTGCCGCGGCGGAGCAGCTTGAGGCCGCCGGCACCCCAACGCGCGTTGTCTCGATGCCCTGCCCAGAACTCTTCGGCGAGCAGGATGCGGCGTACCGCGAATCGGTACTGCCAGCTGCGCTTCGTGCACGCGTTGCCATTGAGGCGGGTGTGAGCCTTGGTTGGGACCGCTGGTCGGGCACCGACGGCGCCATCATTGCGATGGACCGCTTCGGCGCATCGGCGCCTGCGCCAACCCTCTTCAAGGAGTTCGGCTTCACCCCAGAGCGCATCGTGGAGATCGCCAAGGGCGTGCTCGCAGGCACGGTGCACGGCGTCGTTCCGACGCCACACCTGCACGACGGGCATCAGGTTCGCTGAGGTGGGTCGCCGCCTCGCCATCGCCGCCGACCACGCCGGAGCCGCTCTCAAGGCGGCAATCGTCGCCCGCGTTGCAGAGGTCGCGCCCGACTGGAGCGTTGCCGACCTTGGTGGCGACGGGAGTGACCCGACCGACGATTACCCCGACTCCGCACGCGCGGTGGCGGAGCGCATGATCGCCGGCCAGGCTGATCGGGGTCTGGTGATTTGCGGCTCGGGGATCGGCGTCACGATCGCCGCGAATAAGTTCCACGGCATCCGCGCCTCAATCGCACACGATCCAGCATCCGCGCGCCAGGGCGTGGTGCACGACGACATGAATGTGCTCGCCTTCGGCGCGAACCTGATCACCCTTGAGACGGCGCTCGAAACGCTCGCCGCCTTCTTGCAGTCCGAACCGAGTAGCGAAGAGCGATACCTCCGCCGCACGGCCAAGGTCGCTGACATTGAAGAGGAGCAGTCATGAGCAGCGAACCACGACTCCCGTTCCGCGCGCGCATTGGCCGAGCCTCAGATCTCGCAGCAATCGAGAGCACCTTTGAACGCGCTCGCGCCGGCGAGTGGGCGGTACGACTCGCTGCACGCGACGCAACTCTTTGGAGCAACGATGCAGAGGTGCAAGAGAAGATTGCGAATCGTCTTGGTTGGCTTGATGCCCCTGAGCACTTCACCACCGAGATCCCTTCGCTTGAGGCGTTCGGTGAATCACCGGTCACTGGTGCCGCCACGCGCGTCACCGACTTTGTTGTTGCTGGCATGGGCGGCTCTTCGCTTGCCCCTGAGGTGCTCGCACGCGCCTTTGCCGACATCACCGATTGGGGGAAGGCTCGTATCTGCGACTCAACCGACCCTGAGGCGGTGCGAAGTGCAGTCGCTGGGCTGAAGCCAGAGAGCAGTTACTACCTGCTCGCGAGCAAGTCGGGCACCACGACGGAGACGCTCTCCTTTGCGGCGTATGCGCACGAGCTCAACCAGGAGCAGCTCAGCGCGTCAGGCTCCACGCAAGCGCCTACAGCTAACTTTGCCGCCATTAGTGATCCGTCGCCCTGTGTTGATGGCATCACAAAGGTGGTCGATACCAGTCGTCTCTTCTTGAATCCCGCCGACATTGGCGGTCGCTACTCGGCGCTCAGCTTCGTTGGCCTTGTGCCAGCGGCGCTTCTGGGTATCGATCTTGATCCACTCCTCGCGTCGGGGAGCGTAGCTATTGCGCAGAGCCGCGATCCAGAGCCAGCGGGAAATCACGCACTCGCACTCGGCTGCATCATGGGCGCGCTGACGCGTGAGGGTCGCGACAAGATGACCCTCATCGTCGACGAACCGATTGATGGCTTCGGCGCATGGGCAGAACAGCTCGTCGCTGAGAGCACCGGAAAGCACGGCGTTGGTGTGGTCCCCGTTGACGGCGAGCCGCTCGGCGCCGTCACCGCCTACGGCGATGATCGACTCTTCGTTCGCATCAAGTTGGATGGCGGGGTTGCGCCACGTTGCGCCGATGGCTCCGCTGTTGAGGCTCGTCTTGATGCACTGGCCGCGGCGGGTCACCCAGTCGTGGAGTGGACGCTCAGCGATCGCATTGACATCGGTGGAGAGTTCGTGCGCTGGGAGGTTGCAACGGCATTCGCTGGCGCCGTGCTGAACATCAATCCATTTGATGAGCCGAACGTCACCGAGTCGAAGACGAACACCGCAAATGTGCTTGCCGAACTTGCCGCGAGCGGTGCACTCCCAGAGTTGCCAGCCAAGTGCTCAGTTGATGGTTTGCAGATCTGGGCCGATGACACGCTCCCCGCCGCATTCGCCGATGATGCGGAGCGGCTCATCGCCGGCCAACTTGATCGACTCGGCGCCAACGGCTACATCGGCATTCAGGCGTATATCGCCAGCACGCCGGCGCGCACCGCAGCGCTCACCAAGTTGCGCCTCGCCCTGCGCGACGCGACCGGGCGAGCCACCACCGTCGGCATCGGGCCGCGCTTCCTGCACTCCACCGGGCAGCTCCATAAGGGTGGGGCGCCGATCGGCTGGTTCCTGCAGATCGTCGCTGGCCACCCGCGCGACCTCGCGATTCCAGGGCGGCCGTATAGCTTCGGCCAGCTCATTGACGCTCAGGCACTCGGCGACGTTCGGTCGCTCGCCGACCACGAGCTCCCCGTGCTGCGGGTGCACCTGGGCAACGATCCAGACGCTGGACTAACGCGCCTCACGGCGCTCATCGAACGGGTGCTCGCAGTTCGCTAGCATCGGGTTATACAGCCACCAATAGTGAAGGGGGAGATCATGCAGATCGGATTTATCGGCCTCGGCAAGATGGGCGCCAACATGGTGAAGCGACTGGTCCGCAACGGACACGATGTCGCAATTTGGAACCGCTCCCGCGAGAAGACCGATGAGGTCGCCAAGGAGGGCGCCAAGCCGACCTACACCGTGAAGGAGCTGGTCGATAGCCTGACCTCCCCAAAGCGTGTTTGGGTCATGGTGCCAAGCGGCGATGCCACCGAAGCGATGATCGACGAGCTGATCCCTCTCCTCGCCAAAGGCGACACCATCATTGACGGGGGGAACTCAAACTTCCACGACACCATTCGCCGACACGAGAAGCTTGCCCGTCACGGCATTCACTTCATCGACGCCGGAACTTCGGGTGGAGTGTGGGGCCTGGAGAACGGCTACTGCATGATGGTCGGCGGCGACGCTGAGCCAGTAAAGGCACTGGAGCCGATCTTCGTCACCCTTGCGCCAAAGGATGGCTACATGCATTGCGGCGGCTCTGGTGCTGGTCACTACGTAAAGATGGTGCACAACGGCATCGAGTACGGAATGATGCAGTCATACGCCGAAGGGTTTGAGATTCTTGCAAAGTCGCGCTACCAGCTCGATCTCGCCAAGGTGAGCGACCTCTGGATGCAGGGTTCGGTTGTGCGCAGCTGGCTCCTTGAGCTTGCCGCGCGCGCCTTCCGCGCCGAGGGGAGCGACCTGAAGGGGATCAAGGGTTGGGTTGCAGATTCCGGCGAAGGTCGCTGGACGGTGCAGGAGGCGATCGATCTTGATGTGCCAGCACCGCTCATCACCCTCTCCCTGCTGACGCGCTTCCGTTCGCGACAGGACGACTCGTATTCAGCGAAGGTGCTCGCCGCGCTGCGCAATCAGTTCGGTGGCCACTCGGTGAAGTCGGAGTGAGTCCGCAAACGCCCCCTGAGGGGCACGCAACAATTCGCGATCTGCGACTCGGCAAGAAGACGCGAAAGCCTGCGGCAAAGAAGGGAGCGAAGAATCCGCTTCGCGCCGGGTTGCGCATTGAGCGGGTCCCCGACCCGCATGTGGTGGTCCTCTTCGGAGCAACGGGTGATCTTGCGCACCGCAAGGTTGTCCCTGCACTCTTCCACCTTTGGGTCGGCAATCTGTTGCCAGAGCGATTCGCGCTCGTCTGTTTCGGTCGACGACCGTTCAGCGATCAAGAGATCCGCACATCGCTCCGCACCTCACTCGACAAGCATGCGCGCATCACCCCAGTAGACGAGGAGAAGTGGGCGGCGTTCGCTGCGCGCATCACCTATCACCAGGGTGGCTTTGACGAGCCGGCGGCCTACGCATCGCTGTCAACCAAGCTCGCCGCTATCGATACAGAGTCTGGCACCGACGGGAATCGCCTCTACTACTTAGCGACACCAGCCTCGTCATTCCCAGAGATCGTGCGCGGTCTCGGTGCGGCGGGCTTGGATCACGAGACGGCCGATGGTGGCTGGCGCCGCATCGTTATCGAGAAGCCGTTCGGCCGAGACCTCGAGACGGCGGTCAAGCTGAACCGCGAGGTTGGTAAGGTTTTCCGTGAGTCGCAGGTCTATCGCATCGACCACTACCTCGGCAAAGAGACGGTGCGCAACATCCTGATCTTCCGCTTCGGCAACCTGATCTTTGAGCCGATCTGGCATCGCCGCTACATCGATCATGTGCAGATCACTGTGGCAGAGTCAATCGGCGTTGAGGGGCGCGGCGCTTTCTACGAAGAGACGGGGGCACTGCGCGACATTTTGCAGAACCACCTACTGCAGCTGCTCACGCTGGTGGCGATGGAGCCACCGGCAAACCTCGAAGCTGAGGCACTGCGCGACGAGAAGGTGAAGGTACTCCGCGCTATTCGACCGATCCCCGTTGAGAAGGTTGATCAGTCGGTGGTTCGCGGCCAGTACGGCCCAGGCTGGGTTGGAGCGACAGAGACGTCTGCCTATCGCAGTGAGCCGGCGGTCGACCCTGCCAGCGAAACCGAAACATTTGTTGCGGCACGCCTGGAGATTGATGACTGGCGTTGGGCGGGTGTCCCCTTCTACCTTCGCGCGGGGAAGCGTCTTCCGAAGCGGGCCACCGAGATCGCGATCCAGTTCAAGGATGTACCGCAGCGCCTCTTCCCTACCGTTGGCGAGGAGCCTGAGTCCAATCTGCTCGTTATTCGCATTCAGCCCGACGAAGGGATCCTGCTCAAGTTCGCCGCGAAGGTTCCAGGCTTGGGCATTGATGTTCGCCCGGTCAACATGGACTTTGCCTACGGTTCAGCCTTCACGGTTGAGAGCCCCGACGCCTACGAGACGCTCATCCTTGACGCACTGTTGGGCGACGCGTCGCTCTTTACGCGTGCCGACGAGGTCGAGGCCGCCTGGCGGATCGTTGACCCGATCATTGATGCATGGATTGCTGGCCCAGAGCCGGAGATGCCGAACTACACCTCCGGAACGTGGGGGCCTGAGGCCGCCGACGAACTCCTCACCCGAGAGGGGCGCCGCTGGCGCCGCCTCTAAGCTGAGCGTGACGGGGCACTGATGGGTCTCAACTCGATCCTTGCATCGTCACTGCGCTGGTCGTCTAGTGCCTCAACGGTTGCCGAGGCGGATGCCCTGCTCGACAAGTTATGGGCGAGCAGTGAGGCGCGCCGATTCTTGGTCTCTGACTCACCGAAGGGCTCCACTACTGCGGAGCCGATTGCCGTGCGCACTGGTGTGATGAACCTTGCCGTCGTTGCCAACGGCGCAGAACGCGCTGCGCACGCAGCATCAATTCTGGCAACACTCTCGCGCAACCCATCGCGCACCCTCTTTATTGTTCCGCGTGACCCAGAGGGGCCCG
>JBILBX010000048.1:0-6069 GCA_044353495.1 Candidatus Limnocylindrus sp.
GCAGCGACCGAAGGGAAGAGCTGGCAGCGTGGGCGCTAACGGCGCCGTGACCCCAACGCAGGGGGGCATCCTCGTTCTCGATTTCGGCAGTCAGTTTGCGCAGCTCATCGCGCGCCGTGTGCGTGAGTTGAACGTGCACTCGGAGCTGATCGCCTTCGATACCCCACTGAGCGAGATCGTTGCGCGCAATCCCGCCGGCATCATCTTGAGCGGCAGCCCGAGCTCGGTCTATGACAACGACGGCCCGAAGCCAGACCCCGCCCTCTGGGAGAGCGGCCTGCCGATCTTGGGCATCTGCTACGGCGTGCAGTTGATGGCCCAGCAGCTTGGTGGTGAGGTTGGCCCTTCATCTCGGCGTGAGTACGGCCCCGCCGACATTCGGATCGGCGACGAGTCCAATCCGCTGCTCGCTGGCGTCGCAGGTGACGGGGGAATCGCCCGCGTCTGGATGAGCCATGGCGACTCCATCACCAAGGCACCAACTGGTTTCACGCCAATCGCCGATACCGACTCCACCCCGTTCGCCGCACTCGCTGACGTGTCACGAAATCTCTGGGGGATTCAGTTCCATCCCGAGGTGGTGCATACGCCTGGCGGGAAGCGCTTGTTGCGCAACTTCGTCTATGACATTGCCAAGGCGCCCGCGAACTGGACCCCTGGGCGCGTTGCCGAAGATGCCATCGCGGCAATTACCGCACAGGTGGGCCCAACGGATCGAGTCCTCTGCGCCCTTTCGGGTGGGGTCGACTCCGCCGTTGCAGCCGCGCTGATCCACCGCGCGATTGGTGATCGACTCGTCTGCGTTTATGTTGACCACGGCCTCATGCGCAAGCGCGAATCCGATCTCCTTCGCGAGGTCTTCGCCAACACGCTCGGCATGACGATTCACATGGTTGACGCCGAAGAGCGCTTCCTCGGCGCACTGAGCGGCGTGGTGGATCCGGAGGAGAAGCGCAAGATCATCGGTCGCGAATTCATTCGCGTCTTTGAAGAGGAGTCGACGAAGCTCGGTGAATTCAAATTCTTAGCGCAGGGCACCCTCTACCCCGACGTGATTGAGTCAACATCGAAAGAGACGAAGGCCGCCCAGAAGATCAAGACCCATCACAACGTTGGCGGCCTCCCCGATGACTTGAAGTTCAAACTCGTCGAGCCGTTGCGAGCCCTTTTCAAGGATGAAGTGCGCGCGGTTGGCCTCCAGCTTGGCCTCCCCGAGTCTGTTGTGCTGCGACAGCCGTTCCCAGGGCCGGGCCTTGCGATCCGTATTCTTGGTGACGTCACGAAGGAGCGGCTCGACACACTGCGCGAGGCGGACTGGATCGTGGTCGACGAGATCAAGAAGGCCGGGCTCTATCGCAGCATCTGGCAGTCATTCGCTGTGCTCACGCCGATGCGCTCTGTTGGTGTGATGGGCGATGGGCGCACCTACGGGAATGTGCTTGCAATGCGTGCAGTAACCAGTGAAGACGGCATGACCGCAGATTGGGCGCGCCTCCCATACGACTTGATTGAGCGCATCTCGGCACGCATCGTCAATGAGGTTCCCGGCGTGACACGTGTGGTGTACGACGTGACCTCTAAGCCACCCGCCACGATTGAGTGGGAGTGACCAGCGGCGCTGAGCGCCTCCCCTCACCGGGGGCGAGCTACCTGAAGGTGAAGCCGATCCTTCTCGAAGGGCGACCCGAGGCTGCCGTGCACACTGGGATGAGCACGCCGACGACCATGCCCGACGGCTGGTGGATTGGCATGATGTGGGCGGAGGACGAGGCTGGAGTCGTGAGTTGCCGCGAGGTCGCTCCGATCGCTGGCCCCCCGCCAACGCCCCCGCTCCAGCGCCTGGGAGAGCTAATGACCAACGGGCTCGGTGACCTCCTCGCCGTTGAAGAGGGTCGCTCCTGCCTCAAGTTGCGACTCCTCGGCGATCTGGCCGATGTAAACGAGCCGTGGCGCCGCCCCCTGGTGCTTCAAGTGGCTGCAAAGTGGGATCCGATGCGAATCGCTACGATGACAGAGGCGAAGGTTGCCGAGGCAGCACTCGACGCTTTCACCCGTGCGATCGAGGTCGCGCACCGACCCTGACGCGCCATAGTTGAAGGGGGGTTCGATCATGAGTGATCCGTTTAAGGATTTCCTTGAAGAGCTGGAGCGACGACGTGGCAACGCCACCCCCGAGGCGAGCGCGTCAGAACCTGAATCCGACGCCCCCGCATCGCGCACTCGCGCACGTCGCCCCGGCGGCAGTGCGCCAAGTGGACAGCGACCGGCCTTCAAGCTCGGCTTCCGCACGCTCTTCTTGCCGACCCTTCTTGTGCTCGTCTTGGTTGCCGGCCCGGTCATCGCGCTCCTCACCGATGCGCGCTGGTTTGATTCGCTCGGCGCAGGCGCCCTCTACTGGCAGCGCCTGCAGCTGCAGGGTGGCCTCTTTGTGGGCGGAACCCTTGCTGCACTCGCACTCCTCATGCTCAGCCTTGCTGCGGCTGGGCTCATCGCTCGCCGCCTTGGTGGGACTCCGACTGGTTCTGCAACAAGCTCTGATGCGCCACGCGAGCCGCGAACCCCGCTCCTCGATGACAGCGGCAATTTGCAGCCCGACGGGATTGTCGACGCCCTGCGCGGACTCTTCGGCGCCGATGGTGATGGCGCAGTGCGGAGCGCTGGCGCCACGATCGGCAACGGCGCACTCCGCATCGGTGCCGTCGTAGTAGCCCTCCTCATTGGCGCACAAGTTGCCGCCAACTGGGAACAGATTGTCCTCTGGCAGAACGCGGTGCCATACGTCGCCGACGGCTCGGCCGTTGATCCAATCTTCGGTCGCGACATCTCGTTCTACCTCTTCAGCCTCCCAGTCCTGCGCCTGGCGCAGGGCCTTGGAATCTTGCTGCTCGGTGGCGCAACGGTGCTCGCCGCACTCCGCTACCTTCCAGCGCTCGGCGCCCGTGGCCTCGGCGGCGTTGGCACCCTGCCGCGCCTCCACCTCGCGCTACTCGTTGGTGCAATCCTCCTAGTCACCGCCTACGGTTACCAGCTCGACAAGCTTGAACTGGTCTTCTCACAGAACGGCGTTGCCACGGGAGTTTCGTACACCGACGCCATGGCGCGCATCCCTGGCCTCGACGTACTTACGGCGATCGCAGCAATCGCCGCCGCCTTCTTGGTCGGCGCCGCTGTGACGCGTTCAACATGGCCACTTGTGCTGACCGTGACCATCTGGTTCGGCGCATCGGCTGTGCTCACCGGTCTCTATCCAGAGTTTGTCCAGCGCTTCCAGGTCTCCCCAAATGAGTACGCGCTCGAGGAGCCGTACATCGCCAACAACATCCGCATGACGCGGCTGGCCTTCGGCCTCGACGGCTGGACGGAGCGCCAATACGACGGCGCCGACGAACTCACGGCTGCGGCGATTGCCGACAACGCCGAGTCGTTCGCCGACGCGCGCCTCTGGGACTACCGTCCGCTGCAGCAGACGCTCGACCAGCTGCAGACGGTGCGTCAGTACTACAACTTCTCCGACGTCGACGTTGATCGCTACGTGATTGATGGGAAGCAGCGACTGGTGATGCTCTCGGCACGAGAGTTGAACCCTGAGCGTGCCCTTCAGTCGGCCACCTGGGTGAACCGCCGTATCGCCTTCACCCACGGCATCGGTGTTGCCATGGTCCCGGTCGCTGGCATTGCAAGTGGTGGACTACCAGAGCTCATCATTCGCGATATTCCGCCCGTTTCTAGTGGCGGGGCTCCGGTAGTGACCGAGCCACGCATCTACTTCGGTGAGCTTGATACCGACTGGGTAATCGTTGGAGCCAAGACCGAAGAGTTCGACTACCCAATTGGCGATGACACCAGCGGGTCAGGTGGCACCGGTGACGCAACAACCAAGTGGAGCGGCACCTCAGGGATCTCACTGAACACCTTCTTCGATCGCCTCCTCTTTGCTGCGCGACTCGGCGACCTGAACCTGTTGATCAGTGACCAGATCACCGCCGACAGCCAGTTGCTCTGGCGCCGAACGGTAAGTGAGCGCGTTACAGCCCTCGCACCATTCGTTACCTGGGACTCTGATCCATACCTCGTGATTCGCGAGGACGGTGGACTCAGCTACGTTGTTGATGGCTACACCACGAGCAACTACTTTCCGAACGCCAATCCAGCCGAAGGGAGCAGGGTCAACTACCTGCGCAATAGCGTGAAGGCAACAGTTGACCTCTACACGGGCAAGACCGAGCTCTACTTGGCTGATACGAAGGATCCAATCGCACAGGCGTGGTCGAAGGTCTTCCCAGGCCTGCTTCTCCCGCTCGACACGATGCCAGCAGACCTCCGGGCGCACCTGCGGGTTGGCTCAGACGGGTTTGACGTTGCCACACGTGTCTACGCGAGGTACCACGTCACTGACCCTCAGACCTTCTACCGTCAGGACGACGTGTGGACCGTGCCGGAGTCGGCAGCGGGATCACAGTCACTCCCTGGAGAGTCGTACTACGTACGCGTGCGTCTGCCAGGCGAGGAGACCACAGAGTTCACCCTCATTCAGCCACTGGTGCCAACGAGTCGACCGAACATGATCGCCTGGGTTGCAGCGCGCAACGATGGTGAAAACTACGGTCAGATCGTGAGCTACCGCTTCCCGAAGGACACGTCGGTCTTCGGTCCAAGCCAGGTTGGTGCCCGCATCGATGCGGACCCAATCATCGCGTCGCAAACGACGCTGTGGGATCAGTCCGGTTCAACCGTCACGCGCGGGAACCTGATCGTGACGCCGATCGGCGGAACGGTCGTGTACCTGCAGCCGGTCTACCTGCAGTCCACTTCAAGCTCGTTCCCTGAGTTCCAGAAGATTGTCGCGGCAACGTCGACCAAGGTCGTCTGGGGAGACACGCTCTCTGAAGCGCTGAATCTCCTTGTTGGTGGCGGCGTGGTCGATCCGGGCGGCGGAACGAATCCAACGGATGTCGCTGGGCTTGTCACGAAGGCCTCAACGCTCTTTGAGCAGGCACAGACGGCGCTGAAGTCGGGAGACTTCGCAACGTACGGTGTGCGCATCGCAGAGCTACAGGCGGTACTGAAAGAACTTGCGGCACTGACGGAGAACAGCGCGCCGTAGTCGCGACCGCATGACCGACGTGTCGCGCCCTGGGTTGCTGCAACTCGCGGGTCGCGAAGCGCCAGCGCTGTATGTGATCGGCCTGCTGTTTGCCGTGCTCGGTGCCGGCGGACTCGTGGCGGGGATCTCGGGTGCAGGAGTTGGCCTCGCAGTGCTGGGGCTCTTCTTCGTTGGCATCGGTGGCATCGCCCTCTCTGGCGCTTCAGCGCTGCAGCGACGTGTCGATACTCCCGATGCGGGGTGGCGCGGACCAGGTCCACTCGCCATCTTTTGGACGGCGATCACGTGGGCGCTCTTGGCGCAGATTCTTATCGCTGCCGCTCTCTCCGCACTTGGCTCGGCAGCGGCACTGACGACGCCACTCGGAACCCTCGCTCTGGCGACCGCGTCAAACCTCGCAACGGTGCTGATCATTGGACTTGTGGTGGTTGGCAGTGGTGCGGTGCGCTGGCGCGATCTCCTCGTTGCGACACCTGCCGCATCACCAAGTACGCTGCCGCCGCCTGACCGCCGCGGCGGCCTCGCTGGTGATCTCTTTTGGGGGGTGGCTCTCGCACTTCCCATCTTGAGCGCTGCAGGGATCTTCGCAACCCTTGTCATGAACGGCACCGGGTTGAGCGCCCCCCCAGTCTTACCCCCAACGCTGAGTGCAATCGACCTAGCGGCGAACGCCCTGACCGCCGGCCTCATTGCACCGATTGGGGAGGAGCTCCTCTACCGCGGAGTGATCGCGCAAGCATGGGCGCGGCAATCATCCGCACGCCGAGCGATCCTCTTCTCTGCAATCGTGTTTGCGTTTGCGCACACACTCACGGTTGGTGGAACCTCAGTTGCTGATGCCGCAGGCGTCGCTGCCGTTGCATTTGTCGTGCGCCTTCCGCTGGGGATCGCCCTCGGATGGCTCTGGATGCGGCGACGGTCACTCCTCGCGGCGATCGCCCTGCACTCCGCGTATAACCTTGCCA
>JBILBX010000049.1:0-5987 GCA_044353495.1 Candidatus Limnocylindrus sp.
AGCGAGGGCGAGAGCAGGCTGGCGATTGCCAGTTACTTCTTTTTGCTACCGGTTTAACGAGGCCTGATAGCAACCTCGACTCGCGTTCCCAAGGTGCGGATCTCCGTCGAAACCACGCATCCCCAAGAGGTCAATGATACCGCGCGCGGATCGCGATTACCAGTACGAGGAGAACTACTCGCCGCGCTTCCAGTCGCCAAGCTGGCGCTCCGCCTCGCGGCGCCCTTCGCGATCGGCGATTGCGGCACGCTTATCGAAAGCCTTCTTACCGCGCCCGAGACCGATCTCAACCTTGCAGCGCCCGCGCGAAAGGTAGAGGCGTAGCGGGATCAACGTGAGCCCCTTCGTCTTCACCTTGGTACCGATGGCAATGATCTCGGACTTATGAAGCAAGAGGCGCCGCACCCGCTTCGGCTCGTGGTTCTGACTTGCGGCACCAGGCCACTCGGCGATATGCATGCCGATCAGGCGACCCTCGCCCGCCTCTAGGCGCACGTAGGCATCGCCAATGTCGGCCTTACCGGCGCGAATCGACTTGATCTCGGTCCCCGAGAGAACGACTCCCGCCTCGTAGCGCTCGACGATCTCGTACTCGTACGAAGCCTTGCGGTTTGAGGCGAGCGTGGTCCCTGAAGGGGGCGCCTTCTCTTTTGGGGCAGGGGAGGACGCAGTCTTGACCGGTGTCTTTGCCATGGCGCTACCTCCTCTCGAACTGCATTGCGGCCCCTGGGCGCATCTGTAGGGTACGCGCCAACCGTGGGCGGGTGCACTTTGGGGCTATTGGGGCGGATACGAGAGAGCCCCGGCCCGAAGGCCAGGGCTCTGCTCAGTTATTACCGCTCTCGCGGGTCAACTAGGCGTTGACCTCGTGAGAGGCGGCGGTACAACTGTCATTAGACACTGCACACCACCTCCTTTCGTCTGCGGCGAACGATACGCCTCCGCAGGGGCGGGCGCAAGTACCAGCCCCAGCCGCCCTACTTGAAGGCGTTGAGCGCTGCCTCCAACACCGGATCTGCCTCCGAGCCCTCAGGGGCGGAGGCAACGGCAATGTCTGGCGTCAGGCCGGTCTTGTGGATCCAGCGCCCGTTTGGCGTCAGCCACTTGGCGATCGTCAACTTAAGGCCCGACCCATCACTCAAGTCGATGAAGGTCTGTACAACCCCCTTGCCGAAGCTCGGCTCGCCGATCAGAATCGCCCGCCCGCGATCTTGCAGTGCGCCCGCGAGGATCTCGCTAGCCGAGGCACTTCCGCTGTTGATCAGCACAACAAGCTGAATCGAGGCGTCCGTAGCGATGCCGCCCGCTTGTGCCGACGTGCTCTTCTGCTCACCCTTGCTGTTCTCCTCGATATAGACGACACCGTCGGCGATGAACTCGCTGGCGATAGAGAGCGCCGTAGAGAGATAGCCGCCCGGATCGTCGCGAAGGTCAAGAACAATCTTGTCACCTCCCGCATCAATGATCTCCTGTAGTGCTACACGGAACTGATCAGCGGCAATATCGGTGAACTCGTTGAGCGCGATGTAGTCAACGCGATCCCCAGCAGCGCCCTGCAGCACCTCTGTTGCAACCGCTGGCAGCTCAATCTTGGCGCGCACAATGGAAACGTCACGCGGCGCGGTGCTGCCGGTGCGCACGGTGATGACGACAGTGGTTCCTTCTGCGCCACGAACTTTCAGCACCGCCTGATCAATAGAGAGCCCAGTTAGCGCATCACCATCAACGGCGAGGAACGTGTCGCCACCAAGGATCCCCGCAGCGCGTGCAGGTGCACCCTCAATGGTTGAGGCAACCGTAAGGAGGCAATCGCTGCTGATTGCAGTGCAGAGCTCGCCCGCTGATGTGCGTAGGTCGATCACCGCGCCGATGCCGGTGAAGCTCCCTGAGAGCCCCTCCTTCATCGCGGCCATCTCCTCGGCGGTGAGGTACTGAGAGTACGGATCATCAAGCGAGTCAACGAGTCCCTTAATTGCACCGTTGATGAGATCTTCATCGGTCTTCGGCCCAACGTGCTGCTCCTGAATAAGGGTGAGCACCTCATTGAAGCGCGCAAGATCGAGTGCGCCGCTCTCTTGCGCGCCGCCGTCGCTAGAGCGCAGCCCAGCGCTGTACGCGGTAACAGCAATGATGATTGCGAGAAGGAGGCGGCCCGCTCGCGTGAAGAGTGGGGTTCCGGTTGGCGTCAGGCTCATGGTGGTGCTCCTCCGCTGCGCGTGGCGACTAGTTCAGTCGCCCTCGCAGAGAGAGTAGCGCGCCGAGCGCCCCAAGGCCGAGGCCAGCGGCGATCACCGAGAGTGAGACCTGCCCGGCGAGGATCGCCGACGTTTGAACAGGAAGAACACGGAAGAGATTGAGCATGACTGCGCCAATGCTGGCACTCAAGATGCCAAAGATGAAGAGCGTGATCAGCGCCCCAGCGGCACCAATTGCCAGCCCCTCAAGAATGAACGGGAGACGCACCCAGGTTGCACTCGCGCCAACGATGCGCATGATGGCGATCTCGTCGCTGCGCGCGAGGATGGCAAGACGAATAGCGTTGACGACCACCGCAAGCACGGCGAGCGAGAAGCCGATCACGATGATCAGGCCAACGACGCGCAGGGCCCCAGTGATCGCGGAGAGGCTCTCCGCGAGCGCACGGCCATCAATAACGCGGCTGATCGACGCCGCGTCCGGAATTGCAGCCAGGCCGTCGGCAACCCGCCCTGTATCAGAAGGGTTATCGAGGGAGATCTCGTAGCTTGCTGGGAGAGGATTCACATCAAGGTTTCCAGTGAGGTCGGGCTCACCACGCTCTTTTAGGCGCACCTTGAAAGCTGCGAGGGCGTCATCGGCGCTTACATAGGTCGCCCCCTTGACGCCGTCGATTCCCTCAATCTGAACTTGAATCGAGCGCGCCTCGCTCTCGGTGACGGAGCTCTTGAGGTAGGCGATGACCTCAACTTTTGAATCGGCATAGGAGAGCGCAGCATCAAGCCCTGCACGAATAACGAGCACTGAAGCGAGCACCATCAGCATGAGCGTCATCGTTGTTGTTGCAGCGATCGTCGCCAGGCGATTGCGAGAAAGGCCATTCGCCGCAGCCGAGATGCTTAGCCGGATGAGCCGGACGCGATTCGATTGGCTCTCTCGCTGCATGCTCATCAGCCCACCCGGTGATATGTCGCATTCGCTTCGTCGCGAATGAGGCGCCCGCCCTCGAGGCCAATCACGCGGCGTCGCAGTGTGGTGACAATGTCAGAGTCGTGTGTTGCGACCAACACCGTAACGCCGAGCCGGTTGATGTCCATCAAGAGTTCCATAATCTCCCAGCTAATCAGCGGGTCAAGATTCCCCGTCGGCTCGTCTGCAATGAGCAGTTCAGGTTCACCAACAATGGCACGCGCAATTGCTGTGCGCTGCTGCTCGCCACCAGAGAGCTCAGAGGGGTAGCGTTCGGCAAGACGCGCCAGGCCAACAATGCGCAACGCACGCTCTGTGGCAGTAGCGACAAGTTCAGGCGCCGCCCCAGTCACCTCAAGGGCGAAGGCGACGTTCTCGCGCACCGTTCGCCGCGGCAAGAGGCGGAAATCTTGAAAGATCACACCAACCCGTCGACGAAGCTTCGGCACATCGCCTCCAGAGAGGCGATGCACGGGGAACCCTGCAACATGCACTTCGCCGGCGGTAGGGAGCACGTCGCGGACCAGGAGCCCGATCAAGGTTGACTTCCCTGCACCTGATGGGCCAACAAGGAAGGCGAACTCACCGCGCTGGATCGTGAGATTTACATCACCGAGGGCAATGTGGCCACTCGGGTACGTCACAGAGATGCCGTTGAGCGCAACGACAGCCGCCTCCGTTTCGCCGACCCTCGCCTCACTACTCATGGGTTGATCCTACTCTTCATCCACGCTGCCGCCAGCGAGCGGAGCCCCAGTAGAGACACGCTCCAGCTCGGCAAGGATGAACGAATCAAAGTCGCCGTCAAGAACCCCGACGGTGTCGGAGGTTTGGTAGCCAGTGCGGTGGTCCTTCACCATTTGATATGGGTGCAGTACGTAGCTGCGAATCTGGTTCCCCCAACCGGCGGAGATCGTTTCACCGCGGACGCGCGCTAGCTCATCTTCACGCGCACGAATCTTGAGTTCGATCAACTTGCCGCGCAACATTCGCTCCGCTGTTTCACGGTTCTGCATCTGCGAGCGCTGGTTCTGGCTAGAGACAACAGAGTTGGTCGGAAGGTGGGTGAGCCGCACTGCAGACTCCGTCTTGTTCACGTGTTGGCCACCGGCACCGCTCGAGCGGTAGGTATCAACGCGAATCTCATCCCAGTTGAGCGTGACCTCAGCATCATCCTCTACCTCTGGAATCACCTCAAACATCGCGAACGTAGTCTGCCGACGCTTCTGCCCATCAAATGGTGAGATGCGCACGAGCCGGTGCACGCCACGTTCGGCGCGTAGCCACCCGAACGCATTGCGACCGCGGATCTCGAGAACAACGCTTCGATAACCGGCGCCATCACCCTCGGTGGAATCTACGATCTCGGTAGCGAAACTATGTCGCTCCGCCCAGCGCATATAGGCGCGGAGCAGAATGGCGGTCCAGTCACAGGCTTCAGTGCCGCCCGCCCCCGCCTGAATGGTGACGATGGCGTCGGCATCGGCGTACTCGCCACTAAAGAGGAGTGAGGTGCGAGCCTTCTCAAAGTCGCCCTCCAACAGGGTTGCCTTCGCTGAGACTTCGTCTTGCAACCCCTGGTCGCCCTCGGATTCAGCGAGCTCAAAGAGCTCTCCAAGGTCACGGGCAGCTGTGGTGAGATCCTTCCAGAGGGCGAGCTCCTCGCGTAGCCCCTCTGCCTCACGGGCGAGGCGCCGAGCGACCCGCTGGTCATCCCAGAAGCCTGGGGCGAGCATGGCCGCCTCAATCTCGGCGAGTCGCGCGGCTTTCGCTACAGGGTCAAAGACGCCCCGAGGTCGCCTCGATGCGGCCGAGCAGGTCCCGCAGGGAGGTGGCGTCGACGCTCACCCTGCACACCCTCTCAGCCGAACCGCGGCACCCACGGGGGACTCGCTGCTCGCGCTATGCGCCATGGCACTTCTTGTATTTCTTCCCTGAGCCACAAGGGCACGGATCATTCCGCCCAACGTTGGCAGCAGGGGCGACCGGGGCCTTCGGCGCTGGAGCTGACGTGGTGCTTGCTGCAGTGGTGGCGACGATCTTGGGGCGCGGCGCCTCCTGCTGCACCACGCTGACGCGCAAGATGGAGCGACCGATGCTGACGCGGATGAGGCTCTGGAACTCGTCATAGAGCTTGAACGCCTCGCGCTTGAAGGCATTGAGTGGGTCCTCTTGGGCATACCCGCGCAGCCCAATGCCGCGACGAAGATCATCAACCTCAGTGAGGTGCTCCACCCAGAGCTGATCGATGCTGCGCAAGATCACGGCACGCAAGACGCGCGGCCAGATCTCTGGGCCAAACTCCGCCGCCTTCTTGTTGAGTGCCTCCAGTGCTGCAACCTCAATCGCATCAACCAGGATCGCATCTTCAACAATGTTCTCAAGGCCCTCAGGCGACTCAATGCCGGCACGCTTTAAGTCGCCCTTAAGCGCCTCCAGATTCCAGTCGTTCGGAAGACCAGGAGGGCAGTGTGTCATCACGATCGAGCGCGCCTCCGCGCGGAGCGAGTCCTCAACGGTCAGGTTGAGATCCTCGCCATGCAACACGCGATTACGCTCGCCGTAGACGGTTGCGCGCTGCTTGTTGATGACGTCGTCAAATTCAACGACGCGCTTACGGATGTCGAAGTTGTACCCCTCAACGCGCGTCTGCGCCCCTTCAATCGTGCGACTGACCATCGATGACTCAAGCGCTTGTGACTCATCAAAGCCGAGGCGATCCATTAGGCCGATCACGCGCTCGCCTGCGAAGCGCTTCATCAGGTCATCTTCGAGTGAGAGGTAGAAGCGCGACGAACCAGGGTCACCCTGGCGACCGGCAC
>JBILBX010000050.1:0-5980 GCA_044353495.1 Candidatus Limnocylindrus sp.
GCTGACTGGATCGTTGAAAATCAGCATCCCCAAGATTGCTGTTCCGGTCGCCCCAATCCCAGTCCAAACCGCGTATGAGGTGCCGATTGGCAAGGTTTTCGCCGCTTCCGCAAGCAGTGAAAAACTAGCCGCCGCGCACACAAAGAATCCGATGGAGGGAAGCAGTCGGCTAAATCCGTCCGAAAGCTTTAGAAAGGTCGCAAACCCGACCTCAAACAACCCTGCAACGATAATGAGCAGCCACGCCATGGTCACCTCCGTCTGCCGGACGGTTGCACAGACTTCTGCGCCTACCTCGGCTGCGTTTGAGTGTAATGGTCTGCTACGTAGCGTTCAAGGATCTCCAGGAACTCCGCCACGATCCTCTCGCCCCGAAGGGTGGTAAGAAGGGCTCCATCCTGAAAGACGGGGGCGACTGGCTCCTCAAAGGTGCCCGGAAGGCTGATCCCCAGGTTGGCGTGCTTCGACTCCCCTGGTCCATTCACTACGCACCCCATCACCGCCACCTCGAGGTTCTCAACTCCTGGGTGCAGTGGGCGCCACTCTGGCAGGCGCGCCTTGAGGTAGGCCTGGATCTCTTGCGCCATCTCCTGGAAGAAGGTGCTCGTCGTGCGCCCGCACCCCGGACACGATGTCACCTGCGGCGAGAAGGCGCGAAGGCCGAGCGACTGCAAGATCTGCTGCGCCACTTCAACCTCAAGCGCGCGATCAGCACCTGGCTCTGGCGTCAGTGAAACGCGAATCGTGTCGCCGATCCCCTGGTTCAAGAGATGCCCGAGGGCGGCACTCGTGGCGACGATCCCCTTCATCCCCATCCCAGCCTCGGTCAGGCCGAGATGCAGTGGGTAGTCGCAGCGACCCGCAAGCTCGGTGTACACATCGAACAGGTCGCGCACGTTCGAGGTTTTGGCGGAAAGCAGGATGTGATCGTGTGGCAGACCTGTAGATTCGGCGAGTTCAGCAGACTGAGTCGCCGAGCGCACGATCGCTTCAATCGTGACCGCCCGTGCACTTGCTGGAGTGGCCGATGCGGCGTTCTCCTCCATCAGCTTCGTGAGGAGGTCTTGGTCAAGCGATCCCCAGTTCACACCAATGCGCACCGGCTTGCCATGATCAATCGCTACCTTGACGATCGTCTGGAAGTTCTCATCGCGATGCTTGCTCCCCACGTTGCCTGGGTTGATTCGATACTTGGCGAGGAGTTCTGCTGCCTTCGGGTGCGCGGCGAGGAGCTTATGACCGTTGTAGTGGAAGTCACCGACGATAGGTGTCGTGAGTCCATCATCCGCAAGTCGCTGCACGATCTCGGGGATCGCTGCGGCCGCTGCATCATTGTTCACCGTAACTCGTACCACCTGACTTCCAGCGCGCGCGAGATGAGCAACCTGTGCCGCAGTGCCTGCAGCATCCGCGGTGTCGGTGTTGGTCATCGATTGCACCACGATTGGGTGGGCGGAGCCCACCATCACGCCACCCACGGAAACGCTCGGCGTTGAGCGGCGAACTGGACGAAGCTGATCTGGACGGTCAGCCGCGGGACGGGCGACCACGTTGAGCTCTCGGCTCATCGCTCAATCCCAAAAAGATTGAGGATGTCACCAAGAGAGATCCACGCGAAGAGGGCAAGCATCAGCACAGCGCCGGCGGTGACGAGCTGACGCTCGATCCGACGCCCATGTACCTCACCCAGTAGTCGACGGAGGAAGAGTGCTGCAACGCGCCCGCCATCGAGCGGCGGGATTGGCAGCAGATTCAGCACGGCGAGATTCGCCGAGAGGAGCGCGGCGATTTGGAGGAGGCCGGCGAATCCGAGTTGATCGGCGGCTGCTGAGACGCCAACTGCAATGCCGATCGGCCCAGCGACACCACCAGTGCCGTCGGATGGGCGGAACGGTGATGTGATGAAGCTCCCTAGTGCGCCGATGATTGAGGTGCCCGCATCCCAGGTACGCACAGCGGCAACTCCGATGGCATCCACGAACGAACGTGAGAGCGGTCCTGCGCCGTCAATCGATTCGATCTGCACGCCCATGTATCCCTGCCCTGCCGCCTCTTCCGCGGTTCGCAGCGTGATTGATACGTCACGTACAGCCTGGCCAGGCGTTTCCACCAAGATGAGCACGGTCTCCCCTGCTCGCTCTGGGAGGCTTCGTAGTGGCGATTCAAATCGATCAAAGGTTTCTCCTTCAAGGCCGACGATGCGATCGCCTGGAAGTAGGCCAGCAGCGGCGGCTGGAGAGTTTGGCTGCACATCGGCCAGCAAGATGCTGGCACGTTCAGCGAGAGGGCCAGAGAGGAAAAGCATGAGCAGGAAGGCGACCACGATGTTCATCGCGACCCCCGCAACCATCACCAGCACCTTCGAGGTGAGAGATGCACGCTCCCAGCCTGCAGGGTCGGTATCCCCTTCTTCGCTGCCGGCCATGCGCACAAAGCCACCAAGCGGAAGGGCGTTAATGGTCAGTTCTGTGCGTCGACCGCGCAGCAGCGTAAAGAGGCGTGGCGGGAAGCCGATGCCGAACTCTGGAACGTCAATGCCACGAAGGCGCGCGACTACGAGGTGGCCGAGCTCGTGGACCACGATGAGCGGCACCACAAGGAGCACGAATACGAGCACTGGCCCGGCAACGCCCGTCAAGATCTCCATCAGGCGGCCCCACTCCATCGCTCTGCGAACTGCGTCACCTCTTCATGCAGAGAGATCACCTCTTCAACGCTCGCTGGGGCGGGACGAGCGCCAAACTGATCTACGGCATCGCGAAGGAGCTGGGGGATGCCACCCAGCGGGAAGTCCCCGGCGAGGAAACGATCCACGGCCACCCCGTCGGCAGCAATCAGCGCGCCAGGAGCGGCGCCAGCAGCGCGACCGGCCTCTAGCGCAATCGCCAGGCCCGGGAAGCGTGCAAGATCGGGCGCAGCAAACGTGAGTGACCCGTGTGAGGCGAGATCCACGTTCGGGATAGATGCAGCCATACGCACAGGATAGCCGAGGGCATACCCGATCGGTCCTCGCATATCTGGGCTCCCCAACTGCGCCTTCGTCGAACCATCAACGAACTCCACCAAACCGTGAACAACGCTCTGCGGGTGGACCAGGATCTTTACCTGCTCCATGGGCACCGAGAAGAGTCGGTGTGCCTCAATCGCCTCGAGCCCCTTGTTCACGAGCGTTGCCGAGTCGATGGTGATCTTCGCCCCCATGCTCCAGGTCGGATGCTTGAGCGCTGTGGCAGGGAGTGCCGCGGCAATCTCAGAAGCAGTCGCATCGCGCAGCGGTCCGCCACTCGCCGTTAGCCAGAGTGATCGCACCCGGTCCAACGACTCACCAGCGAGGCACTGCCAGAGGGCCGAGTGTTCTGAGTCGACGGGGCGGAGGCGCTCCAGCACATCGCTCCCCTTGCGCTCGGCAGCTGCGCGAGCGGCGCGCATCACCACATCACCGCCGGCGACGATCGTCTCCTTATTTGCAATCGCCACCGCCACGCCCGCGTCGAGCGCGGCAACGGTAGCGGCGAGTCCTACAACGCCGGTGGTAGCGATCAGTGCGATGTCAGGCGCAGTGTCAAGAACGAGCGAACGAAGATCATCGGAGCTACCGGCAAGGAGGCTACGCGCCTTCGGATTCGCCGAGGCCAGAGCGTTGTGCTGATCACCACCGCGCCCTGAGGCGAGTGCAACAAGTTCAAACTCGTCAGGGTGCTGCGCAATGACGTCAGCGGCCTGTAGGCCGATCGATCCGCTCGCGCCAAGTAGAGCAACGCGGATACGGCTCACGCTACCCTCGCAGAGCGAGCGCGGCGATGAGCGTGACGGGGGCTGCAAGCAGCAAGCTATCGATGCGATCGAGAACACCACCGTGCCCTGGGATCAGATTGGAAGCGCTCTCTGCCCCTGCAACACGCTTAAAGAGCGATTCGAGGAGGTCACCCGCCTCTGCTGCAGTTGCGATGATCAGCCCCCAGACCAGGCCCCAGAGGGGGCGGACCTCTTCTGGGGTGCCAAGCGTGAAGAGTGGCCCGGCGATGAGCGCGCCAACAACTCCGGCAACCAGAATGCCACCGACGAAGCCTTCAAGACTCTTGCGCGGCGAGAGAACCGGCGCCAACTTGCGTCGACCGATGGTTCGCCCAACAAGATACGCAGCACTATCTGCCGTCCAAACGATGGCCAGGAGCCAAATGATCCAACGTGCTGGGGCACCTCGATCAAGCGGATCAAGTGAGGCGAGCAGCGGAAGCAGCGTGAGCGGGCTGAGCCAAATTACGGCCGCCATCGTTCCGAGCAGGAGTCGCAGCTCAGGCTCCAGCCTCTTCTCTGTCGCGCGTACTGCACGGCGAATCACCGTGCCTACGAAGAGCAGGAGAGTTGTGATGGTTAGAACGGCACCGAGAGCGGGCGTGATTGCGGCGAAGAGCGGGCTGATCAAGATGACGGTGATCCAGAACGCGGATGCGCCGCCAAGCACCTTCGTGAGGATCTTTGCCGCCTCTCGTGCAGCGAGGGCAATCAGGAGAGCGGTTACCGCGAGCGTGCCTACTGGCGGAAAGAGCGCAACGGCAGCCACTGGGAGGATCAAGAGGGAACCGATCGCTCGCTGCGTCAGCGCTCCACTACTCATCGCCCAAACCGCCGAATACGCTGCATGTAGGTTGCGATCGCGGCGTCAAGGTCCGCAGCACCAAAGTCTGGCCAGAGTGTTGCTGTCGTCACGATCTCTGCGTAGGCGCTCTGCCAGAGCAAGAAGTTCGAGAGGCGCTCCTCCCCGCCGGTGCGGATTACGAGGTCTGGATCCGGCGTGCCGGCCGTGTAGAGCGCGCTTGCAATCGTGCGCTCATCGATGCTTTCAGCGGGAAGGCCGGCAGTGACAATTGTTCGAACCGCATCAACGATCTCAGTACGACTGCCGTAGTTAAAGGCCACACCTAGTTGGAGCTTTGTTCCGCCCGCCGTCTTTGCGCATGCGGCTGCAATGCGCTCTTGTGCCTGATCAGGGAGCTCAGCGAGTCGGCCGAGGAAGCGAACGGCGACGCCCTGGCGCATCAGCTCGGGTGTCTCGTCGTCAATCACCTTCGCCAGAAGATTGAAGAGCTGTGCAACCTCTTTGTCGCTGCGAGCCCAGTTCTCGCGGCTGAACGCATAGACGGTCAGGTGTGGGATGCCGATCTGGACTGCGTGCTTGAGGACAGTACGCAACGCCTCTGTTCCAGCAACATGCCCTGCCAGCTCGTCGAGGTTCTGGACTCGTGCCCAGCGGCGATTCCCATCCATGATGATGGCGACATGGCTCGGTCCGCCTTCGGTGGGCGGGGTGCTGTGCACCAGCGGCTGCGCGTCAGCCGGCCGCCGAATGTCGGCGTCGGTCACCCTTCGAGAACCTCACGCTCCTTCGCAGCGGTCAACTTGTCGATCTCAGCAATCTTTCCATCGGTCAGCTTCTGAAGCGTTTCGAGCTGTCGACGGGCGTCATCTTCACCAATCTCCTTGGCCTTCTCCGCCTTCTTCACCGCCTCTTGCTCGTCGCGTCGCACATTGCGAATCTCGACGCGAGCCTCTTCGGCGCGCTTCCCCATCTGCTTCACGAGGTCCTTGCGGCGCTCCTCGGTCATCGCTGGCACGCGGAGCCGAATGACGCCACCGTCTACGGCAGGGGTCATACCGAGCTGGGCGTTGTTCAGCGCTTTCTCAATGGCTGGAATCGCCGTCTTGTCCCACGGCTGGATCACTAAGAGGGAGTTCTCGGGAACGCTGATGCCCGCCATCTGATTGAGTGGCGTCATCGCGCCGTAGTGCTCAACGACGACCCGTTCCACGAGTGAAGCGCTAGCGCGGCCGGTACGGAAGCCGCCGAGGTCCTTGCCGAAGGCTTCAACCGCTTTGGTCATCCGCTCCGTTGCTGTGTCGCTCATCGCGTACCCCCTTTGCTGATTAGAGTGCCGACGGTCTCGCCGCGCACCGCCTTCAGAATATTCTCGTGCGCGTC
>JBILBX010000051.1:0-5973 GCA_044353495.1 Candidatus Limnocylindrus sp.
CGCAAGACGATCCACGACAAGGTTCCTGAGGCGCGCGTGCACTTCGCCTTCCGCGCCCCAGTGCTGAGCGCACCACTGATCCCAGCAATTGAGATCGCCACACAGATCCTTGCCGGCGGGAAGGGGAGTCGCCTCTACCGACGCCTGGTTCGTGATGAACAGGTGGCGCAGGATATGAGCCTCTCGCTCCTTCCATTCGTTGGTGGCGCATCAATCATTGTTGGCGCGGCCACCGTGCGCCCTGGCGCGTCGAACGAGGCGGTAGAGCGTGCCTTTGTGGAAGAGTTGGAGCGCCTTGCCGCTGAGGGGCCAACATCGGCAGAGCTTGAGCGCGCGAAAGCGCTGACCGAGTCCGAAGAGTTGCTGGCGCGATCTGACCCAGAGGAGCTCGCCGATGCGGTGGGCATGTACGCCACGCTGCTGAATGATCCGGGTCGCATCAATCGCGACCTCGACCTTGCCCTTGCGGTGACGGCGGACCAGGTGCAGACGGCGGCGAAACTCTTCGCCAAAGAGAATCGGATCGTGCTCTGGTACGTGCCGGAGGAGAAGTCATGAGCAAGGCTGCGGTACGGCCAGGGCCTGGTGCGCCACGCGATTGGCGCTTCCCACGTGCCGTTGAGCATGTAACCCGCGCTGGGATGCGCGTGATCCTACTCCCGATGCCATCACGCCCAATCGCATCGATCCAGATGCTCTTCGGCGGCGGCGCAGCAGGGGAGCGCCCAGAAGAGTCGGGACTCTCCGCCCTGCTGGCGCGCCTTCTCACGGAGGGGACAGAGCACCACGACGCCGATGGACTGATTGAGGCGGGCGAGCTGCTCGGCGCATCAATTGGTGCAGAGTCGGGCTGGGAGAGCCTGACCGTTGGCGCTGGGGCCCCAGTCTCGCGCCTCGCTGGTGTCTTTGATCTGATGGCCGAGATCGCACTGACGCCGCGCATCCCAGAGGAGGACGTGGAGCGACTCAAGGCGCTGCGACTCGCCGCCATCAAGCAGGCGCACGCGAGCCCACGAAGTCGCGCCGTTGATGCGCTCTCTGCGGCGCTCTACGCGCCAGAGGCTGCCTACAGTCGACCCTTCGCTGGAACCGCTGATGGTGTCGCACGTCTGACGCGAGACCAGGTTGTTGCCCGACACCAGGAGATCTTGCGCACTGGCACGCCAACACTCGTGCTCGCGGGTGACATTGATTCCGATGCAGCCTTCGCTTTGATCGAGGCGAGCCGCCTCAGTGAGATCAGCGCAGGTGGCGGCACCTGGGGCCGCGGTGAGCCAGATCGCGCAGCACCCGTTTCGGCTACACCTGGTGCTGCCCCACTTGTGAAGGTGCTCGATCGCCCAGGCTCCGTGCAATCCGAGATTCGCATCGGTCGCATCGGTCGTTCACGACTGGACGCCAACCATCACGCCGCACTTGTGTACGCCGAGATCATTGGTGGCCTCTTCGGCTCGCGGCTCAATCGAGTGCTGCGCGAAGAGAAGGGCTACACGTACGGCGCCGGCGCACGGTTTGACCTTCGCCGCGGGCGCGGCCCATTCATGGCGGGAACAGCGGTCGAGACCGGTGTTACTGCCCCCGCACTCGCCGAGGCGCGCCGACAACTCGCGACAATGCAGAGCGCGCCACCAACCGACGAAGAGTTGACCGAGGCCCGCGACTATCTCTGCGGAACGTTCCCCCTGCGCTTCGGCACCGCCACGCCAGTGGCCAGCATGGCGGCTGCCCTTACGGTGCTCGGACTCTCGCCTAATGAGCCAGATCACTTCCGTGAACGAGTCGCTGCCGTCGACCGCGCAGCGATCGCGCTGATTGCCGATGAGCTGGCCGCCTCTGCGGAAAAGATCGTGATTGTTGGCGATGCCGCTGCGATCACTGGGCCACTTGAGGCTGAAGGGCTTACCGTGCAGGTCGAAGCAGACAGCGCAGCCTCGGCATGATTGTTGTGATCGGCACCCTCAGCGCGCGCACCGAGGGGGCGACCTTTGGCCTTGGCAGCTATGCCGCCACGGCGGCACTCGCCCTCACAGCTACCGGCGAGCCTGTTGAAATGGTGAGCAAGGTTGGCGTTGACGCAGCGGGCGAGGCACTCATCACGCAGCTTGCAGCCGCGGGGATTGGCCATGTTGCCCTCATTCGTGACGGCGCGCTGCCAACCCCAGTTGACGGAGTAGGTTCGCTACAGATGGACGCTGCCGACCTGCAGTTAGCGTTGCGCTACCTCACAAGTTTTGATGCGGTGCTCTTGGTTGACCCAGCCGACGACTCGGTGGTCGCTACGGTGCTCGACGCGTGCACCTACGTCGGCGCACGGCTCGTCGTCACGAGGCCGGCGGGGTCAACCCCTGCGGGAGTGCCGACCGGCGAGCGCGGCGACGCTCCGCCGCCGCTCGAAGTTGAGCGCCCAGCTGGGGACCCAGCCGCCGTTACGGACCTCTTGGTAGCCCTCCTTTCTCCTGACCGCGAGTCGCCTGCCGCCGAATAGCGCATCGCGTACGCTGCAGCAGATGAGTGAAGCGCAGCGCCCACCCTCCGAAGCGACCGACCTTGCGAGCCGTATGGAGCTCGGCGTGGACGCCCTTGACCGCGGCGACGCCGAGGGGGCCGCACTCGCCTTCGCCGCAGCGGTCGCTGGCGCAACACCGAGTGACGATCGAGTCCTCGCGGAGCGCGCCGCCTATGGTGCCGCCGAGGCCCTGCTCCGCCTAGAGCGCGACGACGAGGCGGCGGAGTATCTCGAGATCGCCGCCAACTCCGCAGACCAAGAGCTGCGCTTCCTCGCCCTCCGCCGCCGCGCTATGGAGGAGGTTCGCCGCGGCGACCTCGCCGTCGCCCTCGCCACCTACCGCCAGGCCGAGGGGAGCGCCCCAAACAGCGACGCCCGCGCTGAGATCGCCTCGCGTATTGGCTGGCTCACCAAGGAGACAGGTGGCTCGTCGCTCCGCGCCCAGGCCGCGTTCCGCCGCGCGCGTGGCGTACCTGCTGGTGTGTGGCTACCGCGTGCACTCGTCATTGCCACTGTTGCGATTTCGTTTATCGCGCAGCTCTACCCGCCGCTAGTGGATGCCGCATTCTTGATTACCTCAACCAGCTATGGCACTGACTATTTGACCAGCGAGCCATGGCGTTTAGTGACAATGGCCTTTGTGCATGGAGGCGATAGTTCTAATTGGCAGATTTTTGCTCTGCATCTCGGCCTCAATGTCATTGCCCTCGACATTGCTGGGGCACTTGTTTTCCGGCTGTATGGCGCCCGGAGATTCCTCAGCTGGTATCTCATCGGTGTCATTGGCGCATCAATCGTGAGTGCCATTTGGTCAGATGCTGAAGGATCAATTGGTGCATCGGGCGGCGTCTTTGCGCTTTTCGGCATCGCCCTTGGAGCAGAGTGGGCGCACAAGCCTCTAGTTGAGCGCGGATTCCGTGATGCGCTCGGGCGCGTGGGCGGCATCCTTCTTATCAACCTGGCTATTGGTCTTAGCGTTGGCTTTATTGGGATCGGCATTGATAACTCAGCTCATATTGGTGGCCTAGTCACTGGCTTTACTCTCGGAGCTCTGATTCAGCCAACTCGCGCTGAGGCGATGCGTCGTCGCTGGATTGCCGCGGTGACGGATCGTCGGGGTGGCGAGATCGTTGTAACGCTCGGGTTAGGCGTAACTCTTCTGGTGCTCTTTTCGAACTGGTTTGAATTGGCGCTCTGGCGCGACAGACTTCCGTTCTGACGCGTGTTCGCAACCCTTCTTGATCCAGCCGCATTTAGCAGCGAGCCTGAATCCAGCCCAGCAATTCACTTTGTCGAGTGCCCAGAGCTGACGGTCGCTGAGCCCACGTCGCGCGAGCGCCTCGCTGAACGACTCATTGTGCTCGCAGGCGGCCATCGTGCGCTGCTTCCGGTCGGTGGCAACCTCGTCGGTATGACCCGAGAAGAGTGGCTGCAGATTCCAGCCGAGAGCCTCGTGATCAATCCGATTCGCGATCCAGAATCATGGCGCGCCGCTGCTACCTGGCCGGGTGAACGTGGACTGATCCTTGCGCTCGTTCCTGCCCCAGGCGATGAGAGCCCGGAGCCGGTGGAGATCCTGCTCTGGGCGGTGCGCTACGCCGCATCGCTGGGAGGGCGTGGACTTGACCGCGTCGGCGTGGCCGGCATGCTACCCACGCAAAACGCGCGCCACGATGCTGAAGAGGCCGCGCGGCGCATTGCACTGCTCGAGCGCCTGGTGGATCTGTCAGCCGCGAACGAAGAGACGCTGCGTGCAGAGCTTGATCCACGCGCATTCCAACCAATCAAACGGCCGCAGCAATGATTGAGGTGCAGGTTCTGCCCATTGGCCCGCTGCGCACCAATGTGGTGCTCGTTGGTGACCCAGTGCGTCGCGAGGCGATCGTGGTCGATCCTGCGATCCCGTCGCTCGCAGAACTCACCACGCAACTTGCCGAGCGCGGTTGGCGCTTGGTGTTGGCCCTCGCCACCCACGGTCACTGGGACCACATGGGCGAGATGGCCGCGCTGGCCGCACACCACGCCACACACCATCACGAGGAGCTGCCGATCGGTGTGCACCCGCTCGACCGTCATCGCCTGGTCAACCCACAACCGTTGGCCGCACCTTTTCCGATTCCAGCGGTGGTGCCCACACGCGACCTGAACGACGGAGATCGCATCACGGCGGGGAGCATCAACTTCACCGTGCTGCACACCCCTGGCCACACCGAAGGATCCATTTCGTTGTTTGACGCGAGCGCGGGCCTGCTGCTGAGTGGCGACACGCTCTTCTTCGGTGGATGGGGGAGGACCGATCTTCCCGGCGGCGATGCTGCGGCGATGCTCGACTCGCTCGGAAGGCTGCGGGCGCTTGACCCTGCGACCCGTGTCATTCCAGGGCACGGGCGAGAGACGATGATCAGCACCGAATCGGCGTGGATCGACAACTCCATTCGTACGAAGAGCCTGACGGCGGATCGCTCGTGAGCCACGAGGCTCTGCGCGCCTTGGTCGCCGCGGGCGAGTTGAGCGCAACGCTGGCGGCGCATCTCACCCTCCTCGCCGATGCGGGCGTCCCGATCGTTGTAACGGGAGGTGCCGCAGCTGATCGTCGCGAAGCGCTCGCCGAGGCAATCGCAGCCGCCTCGCCGCTCCCAGCTAGCGCCGAGAGTGCCGAGATCAAGATCGCGCCCGAGGAGGCGTTCGTCTGGCTTACCGATCCCGCAGGTGTTGGCTGTCTCGTTGCAGGTGCCGGCGGCGCGCCGCGGAGCCCGCGCTCCACACGACTCATCGCCCACGGACTGATTGAGCGCCTGAGCGCTGCGACGAGCAAAACGGTGGTGCGCTCCCTGGTTCGCGGCTTCCCGCTCATTGCAACAGCCCCTGGCCACGACCTTGCAGCACTCCTCGACCTGCTGCGTGGCGCCAACCTGCGCGTGCCAGAAGATGACCTGCATCGACTCGGCCTTGTGGTCGTTCTCGCCGGGGATGGGGGAGCGGCGAGCCACGTTGAATCGGCGCACCTACTGCGCGCCCCAGCACTCGATGGCGGCGCACGACGTCCGCCCGCGCTCCTTGCAACCTGGGACGGTGCGGGTGGCTGGGATGACTTTGCGTGGGCGGCACTCCCAGAACTTGCCGCGCGGGCCGGTGAAACGCAGGCCACCTACAGCAGCCAGTTAGCTGCGCGCGAGCGGGAGCTTGCCACCCCCTAGAGAGAAGCGCGTTCCAATTCGCGCTACGATTCCTGCATGAGCCGAATTGCCACCTCGCCCGCAGATCTCCGACAACTTCTGAGCACGTCGCTGCGCGTCACGCCTGCGGGCGCCGTTGAGATCCTTGATGCGGTGCAACTGCAGAAGAGCGGTGCTGCGACCATCGCCTGGACAGCCGCCTTCTCAACCGACGACGCGACCATCGCTGCGGCACAGTGGCTCGCCCGTGCAGCAGCTGCCGCCGCGGGGATCCAGAGCGCCAGCATTGCG
>JBILBX010000052.1:0-5913 GCA_044353495.1 Candidatus Limnocylindrus sp.
CCTTCTTCCATGGTCTCTTTTTTGCCGCGGGCACATGGACCTTTAATCCCGAGACAGACCGGCTGGTGCAGCTCTATCCGCAGGACTTCTGGGTTCTCGCGGCGCTCCTCTTCTGTCTCGTGCTTGCGGCGTTCTCCCTTCTTGCCTATCGCATGACGGCGCGAACAAAATGATTGGCGCTCTCTACCTCGCCTGCATCGTGCTTTCGGCGATCGGGGTGCACGGTCTGGTCAAACGCTTCTCCCTACCCGTGTCGCGCGAGGTGCTTCTTCCAGTAACGGTGATCACCACCGTGGCGTTCCTGCTCGTCGATGCTTTGGGGATTTGGCGCGGATGGTTCGCCACGCCGCTCTCGTCGACGCTGCTGATGCTTCCTGGCCGTGGTGCGCTTGATGCAGGGCTGCCAATCGAGGAGATTGCACTCCTTGCAGCTCTCGCCGCCTTGGTGGTGGTGCTGATGAGCATTCGCAGGCCTCGCCCGATGAAGGGGGAGGGGGAACTCTCGTTGCAACGCATCGGTGCAGCTGCCCTCTGCGGAACGCTCGTCACAGCCGGAGCACTCGTCGCAAACATCGGCGGCGAATACACAGCGGCCACCGCAGGGCTCGCCGCTGGTGCACTTCTTCTCACCGCACCACTTCTCGCACGAAGCGCAGCGAGTCGCTTGAGCGTCGCAATCTTCCTTGGGCTAACGCTGGTCTTCGACAACATCATGTGTGCGGCGGGACTCTTTCACTACTCTAGCGCCCCACGATCGGGGGTGATGCTGGGCTACGCGCCGGTCGAAGATATTCTCTATGCAGCTGCGTTTGTGCTCTTCGCTGTGCAGCTCACAGCATCCGCACGTGCAGCGAAGGGGCGCTGGTGGCGGTTGTTGCTGGCCTCGCGCCCTGTTTCGTGGATCAACACCGCGCTCCCATTTGCGGGCGGTGCGCTCGCAGCTGGAGCAGGGGAGGCGGTTGGCGCATGGTTCCTGCCGCTGGTGATCTGGTGGGGCGTCGCCTACAACCTCTATCTCTATGGGATCAACGATCTCTATGACTTGGCAACTGATCGAAAGAACCCGCGTAAGGGTGGCGCCGAAGGTGCGCTACTCCAGAACGGCGATCTGTCAACGTTGCGACACCTCCTCCTCTTGGCCTCCGGAACGGCTGCACTCTTCTTGCTGACCGGCTCCGCTGCGGTGGCGATCGCATGCTTTGCTGGCATCGCCTTTGCCACCATGTACAGCGCACCATGGTTCGTGCGCGCCCGTGCCGTGCCGATCTTGGATGCGGTTGTCTCTGCGACACACTTTGTGATCCCTGCAGTTGCTGGCCTCGCGCTCGGGGGTGAGTTTCAGCAGGCGTGGGTAGCACCGCTGGCGGCCTTCTTCTTCTGGAACATGGCGAGCCACGTCGTCGGGGCGCTTCAAGACGTTGACGCTGACCGACGGAGCAGAATCACGACGGTCGGAACCCTCCTCGGTGTGCAGGGCGGAGGATGGTTCGCGATTGCGCTCTATGCCGTGGCGGGGCTACTCCTCGTAATCCAGGGTGAACCGCTCCAACGCATCGGAGCGATCTTGCCGCTTGCGAGCATGCTCTCGCTGCTTCCGCTGATCGCTGGCCGCCCGACACACCAGGCTGCACGCGCCGCATGGCGCCGATTTATGTTGCTGAACCTCTTCCTTGGCGCTGGGGCCGCCATGTTGATCATTCGCAGCCTCGTCGGCGCCGCGTAGTACTACTATGCGCAGATGAGTGATACGCCGCGATCGATTCTGGTGCTCACCGTCAGCGACTCAATCCATGCTGGCGAACGGGAAGACAAGGCGGGCACGCTCGCCGCGGCGGCCCTTGTCGCGCACGGGTGGGAGGTGCAGCGCGCGCAGGCCCCCGACGAGCTCGATGCCATTCGCGCTGCGCTCGAACAGCACATCGGTACCGTTGACGTCATCCTGACCGCTGGCGGAACCGGGCTCAGCTCCCGCGATGTCACCCCAGACGCGACCGCGCCACTTCTGGAGCGGCTAATCCCGGGGATTCCTGATGCCATTCGCATGCTGGGGCGCTCCCAGACGCCCGCGGCGATCCTTTCGCGCGGGGTGGCGGGCGTGGCGAAGGGGACCCTCATCGTGAACCTGCCTGGCGGCAGTGGTGCGGTACGCGACGGGCTGGCGATCCTCCTCCCCGTGCTTGAGCACGCCAGCGACGCAATCGGAGAGCGCGACCGCTCGTAGCTCTCCCAGGCGTGCCTTCGCACACAAGATCGTGTGTAGACTCTCCCCGAGACCGCAACCTGCGGTGGCCCCGCGCGCCGCGGTGCAGAGGTGAGGAGGAGCGAGGGTGCGTTGCCCATCGTGCAAGGAGCCAGATACGCGCGTCGTGGATTCGCGCGACCTTGATGACGGTTCCGTCATTCGTCGCCGTCGCGCCTGCCGCATTTGCGGTACACGCGTCACCACGTACGAGCGCGCCGAACTCGCCAAGCTCTATGTCATCAAGCGCTCAGGCGAGCGTCAGGAGTACGACTCCCAGAAACTCCTAGAGGGGCTGCGCCGCGCGCTGACGCGGCGCCCGGTTCCGGTTGATGCCCCAGAGCGCGCCGTAGAGGCGATTGAGGCACAGATTCGGGCCAGCGGCGCAACAGAGCTCTCCTCTGCGCGCATCGGCGCCTTAACGATGGCGGCGCTGCGCGAGATTGATCAGATCGCCTACATCCGCTTTGCGAGCGTCTACCAGTCGTTTGAAGACCTTGAGACGCTCAAGCGGGAGGTAGACGAGCTACTCACCGAGAAGAGTGCAGGGAAGGGGAAGCGCCGAATCCGATCCGTGGAGGCCGAGGTATGAGCGTCCTTTCGGACCGCGATATCTTGGCGGCACTTGCCGCGGGCGAGATCGCCATCGCGCCATTCGATGCGGTGGATGTGCAGCCGGCTTCAGTTGACCTCCACCTCGACGGGACGTTCCGCGTCTTTCGCAATAATCGCTACGGGTTCATTGATCCGCGCGTAGAGCAGCCGGACCTCACCGAGATTGAGCGCGTTGCCGATGGAGAGCAGTTCATGCTGCACCCAGGAGAGTTCGTGCTCGGCCAAACGCGCGAAAAGATTTCGCTCGGCAACTCACTGCTCGGGCGCCTTGATGGGAAGTCATCACTCGGGCGACTGGGCCTACTCATTCACTCCACCGCTGGGTACGTTGATCCGGGCTGGGTCGGGAATCTCACGCTGGAACTAGGGAATGTTGCTCGTCTGCCAATTGCGCTCTATCCAGGAATGCGCATTGGCCAAATCTCGTTCCACCGCATGTCTTCAGAGGTTGAGCGTCCATACGGAAGCAGCGAGCTGCGCAGCCGCTACCAGGGCCAAACGGAGCCAACCGCGTCGGCAGCACACGTTGGCTTTGATGACGAGCAGCAGGCCCATGACGGAGCGAGGATCACCAAGCCTCGTGACTGAACGTCGCAGCATTGATCTCGGGAGGATCACGGTCGACCTGCTTCGTATCGGAACCTTCTGGAGCGATGCAGGGGCGATCTTCGGCCCTGTACCCCAGGAGACGTGGGCACCGATGGTGGCGAGCGAGCTTGATGCACGATCCCGCCTCTTGCAGGCGCTCAACATCTTGCATGTCAGCGACGCGAGTGGCGCGGTGCTGCTCGAGACCGGCGCAGTGCCAGCCGGAGCGCAGGTGAGCGATGCAGATACCGATTCACGCTCGGCACGTGAGGCACTCGTCTCCGCCGGCTTCGATATCGAGCGAATTGCCAGCATTGTGCCGAGCCACCTGCATCGTGACCACGCCGGTGGGCTGGTAGACCAGCAGGGTGCTGCTGCCTTTGCGAACGCCCAGATCGTTGCCCCCCAGCGTGAGATCGCGGCGGTGGCGAGCGGATCTCTTCGCGCGCGCGCCGCGTACGACGTTCCCGGCCTCACGCGCCTCTTTAGCGCTGCTGCACCACGCTCATTTGACGGCACGCTGGAGCTCACCCCAACGATCACGCTGCGTCGGCTCGGTGGGCACACGCCCGGCTCTCAGGCCACCATCGTGCGCGGACGCGAACGCACGCTCCTCTTCCTCGGCGATCTTTTCATGCGCCCCTGGCAGGCGAACCCGCGCTGGGTAACGGCGTACGACGACGAGGCATGGGTCTCCGTTGACGCGAAGGCCTCCATCTTTGCGGAGGCGGCGGCGGGTGAGTGGCTGGTGGTCATGAGCCATGAGGTACAGACTCCCGTCGGCCGCATCGTCGCTGACCGCGATCGCTTCCGATTCGTTAGCGAGTAGGGAGCAGCTCCTCAACCAGCGCACTGGCCGCTTCGCTGGTCAGTGGCCCCGTAACCACGCGCAGGACGCGCCCATCGGCATCAAGGATGAGCTTCGTTGGGATGCCACCAGCTCCCGCCGCGCGAAAGAGTTCGCTATTGACGTCAACGAGGAGTAGGTAGCCGAGCTCATAGCGCTCTGCATACGCGGCGACAGTCGACGGAAGTTCCCCGACGGAGATACCGATCACCTGGAGGCCGCGATCGCGGTACGCCGCTGCGAGCGCGCGCAGCACCGGAGTCTCCTGCTGGCAGGGCGGGCACCAGGTGGCGAAGAGGTCGACGATCACGAGGCGTGGGACTGGGAGCGCCGCCTGCGCATCTGCAAAGACACCACCACCAGCGACAGGTTGCGCTGCAGGGATCGTGAACGTTGCACCAACCTCGATTCCGGTTGCGTTTGGATCAACGACGTAGAGGCCGCTCGGCGTTGCAGCGCCCGTTGGGATGTTCGTTCGAGAGAGCAGAAGGAGAAGTGCGAGCATGGCCGCCGCCGCTCCGATTGCTCCGATGCTGCGACGCGAAAATGGTCCGATCACAGGCCGGGGAGCCCAGGCATGATGCGCGACAGCAACGTGAGGCCGCCAGTGGCAATGAGGATTCCAATCGCTGCAACGAGAAGACCGCCGACGATGCCAGCGATGCGCGTTCCGCCGCGCAGTCGATTCAGCATTCGCTGCAACGCAGCGGGGCTGCGATCAGCCACAGCTGCCAAGGCCAAGAAGGGGAGTGCGAGGCCGACGCTGTAGAGCGCCAGCAGTTGCGCAGCTCCAGCAGGGTTGCTTCCAGCGGCCGCGATTCCGAGGATCGCCCCAAGGACGACACCGATGCAGGGTGTCCAGGCGATAGCGAAAGCAGCGCCGAGCAAGAGGCTGCCGAGGTAGCCACCGCGCAGGATTGGCGTCGGTGCGCGCATACGGTTGATCTGCGGAATGCGCAGAAGACCAGCAAGGTGCAGGCCGCCAACCGTCACGGCAACACCGACTGGGATCTGCAGAATCGGCAGGAGTCGCCCGGCGGCGCCACCGACGTAGCCCGCGCTAACGCCGAGGGCGATGAAGATCACGCTAAAGCCAGTGGTGAAGAGGAGGGCGTGACGCATGCGTGATGTTCCGGCACTGAGCGCGGCGAGACGACCGAGATAGGCGGGGACGATTGGGAGCACGCAGGGCGAGAGGAAGCTCAGCGCACCCGCGAGAAGTGCCGTAAGGGCGTTAACGCTTTCCATCAACGGCTCCTACGGCGCTGCGCACATGTGCGGCAATCTGCATCCGGCTGAGAGCGAGTGGCAAGAGTTGACCCGCAACTTCGAGTGCGGGGATCTGCTCAAGAAGCCGCGCATGCATGGCTGGGTCCTCCTCAATGTTCACAACGCTGAGGGTGAGGCGAGAGCCCCCTTCGGCGATGAGTGTGCGCACGATCGCCTCTGTGCTCTCACAGAGTTCGCACCCTGGGCGACCGTAGAGCGTGATGAGGGTCTGCTCCATGCGGGTATTCTCCCACGCCGCGTTCAGATACCCTACGGGGGGCCCCTGTAGCTCAGTGGATAGAGCGCCGCCGTCCTAAGGCGGGCGTCGTCGGTTCGATTCCGGCCGGGGGCACCA
>JBILBX010000053.1:0-5912 GCA_044353495.1 Candidatus Limnocylindrus sp.
CGCCGGAAGTGCGATGCCCCCAGTGGCAACCCCACTCGCATCACTCGTGATCGTGGAGGTGATGAGTCCCCCTGCGGTATCCGTCGCCGCGATGCTGACTTCGCTGTTTGGAGCCGTCTCGAGTGCGATCGGCACGTCAGCGTTCTCTATGGCGAGATTGACCGAAGGCTGCGTTACGGTGATTTCGGGGGCTACCTTATCTGGGACCGCCACAACAAATACACGTGCCTCTGTGGTGCTCGATTCACCGCCTGTGCCAGGCTTCACGGCGCGAGCTACAACCTCCGTACGGCCAGTGCCGAGAGGAACAAGGAGGCTCCAGAGCCCGCTCTCATCGGCCTCCGTTGTTAGCTGTGCCCCGGCACTGGTGTTGATGATGATGCTGGCGCGCGCGTCAGCGGTGCCCTTAATCTCAAATGAGAGCGTACCTGGCTCCAGATTGCTAATGGCTTCAACCGGATAGCTGATGGAAACTGAGGGAGGCAGTACAAAGCGTAAGAGCTGCAACACCATGAAGCTACTGATCAGCAGTACGGCAATACCCAGGCCACCCAGCGCCAACACCCCTCGCGTAGAGCGGATGATGCTTGGTCGAAGGGAGACGAATCGCTCCACTGCAGAGGTCGTCGGTTGCGACCGCACGGGTGTGGGCGCACCTTCGTGAACGGCCTCCCCCTGCCACCCTGCTGCCACTGTGGCTGGGTCGAGCCCAAGATAGGCGGCGTAGGTGCGGAGTTGCCCGAGTGCGTAGATGCGCGGTGGAAGCTGGCTGTGATCCTCACGCTCAAACGCATCAAGGATCGGGACACGAATTTTCAGCGTGGCGGATGCTTCTGCGATCGTGACGCCACGTCGCTCACGCGCCTGGCGCAGTCGATCACCAATCTTCGGGGCTTGGGAGGGGGCCTCCTCGGGCAGGCCTGGCTCCCGGGGGTTGAGAGGGGCCAGATCGCTCATCGCTTACGCCTCCTCCCCAGGTTCCCCCGCCGTGTTCGCCCCAGCTTCGCCACCCCCAGTGGCGCCACTCGTATCGCTCGCAATCTTGTCGCGATTCACCACTCGTGCCGTTGAGCCATCAAAAGAGCCGATGTAGCCCTTCTCTTCGAGCTGGTCGATGATGCGCGCAGCCCTTGCGTATCCAATGCGAAGGCGGCGCTGCAGTAGCGACGCGGAGGCACGATCATGTTCGGCCACAACCTGAACTGCCTCATCAAAGAGGCGGTCCGCGGGCTCTTCGTCACGGCCGCGATCCGCTCCGCCGCCGCCACTACGCTCTGCAGCAGCGACGATCCCCAGCTGGTAATCCGGTAGCCCTTGTTCGCGCCAGTGGGTAACCACGGCGTTGATCTCTCGATCCGACACGAACACGCCCTGCATGCGCGTGGGCTTAGGGGCATCCGATGGTTGGAAGAGCATGTCGCCGCGACCAATGAGGTCCTCAGCCCCCGGCGCATCCAGAACCGTACGCGAGTCAATCTGGCTCGCCATCGAGAAGGCAATCCGGCTTGGAATGTTCGCCTTGATCAGGCCCGTGACAACGTTGACTGAAGGGCGCTGCGTTGCGAGGATCAGATGGATTCCGGTTGCGCGGGCCTTCTGCGCGATGCGAACGATGGACTCCTCCGTCTCTCGTCCATCCTGCATCATCAAATCTGCCAACTCGTCAATGATGATCACGATGGAGTACATTCGGTCGTTTACATCCTCACGACTGGCGTTGTACCCCTCAAGATTGCGAGCGCCGGCGCTTGCAAACATGCGGTAGCGGTTCTCCATCTCGAGAACGGCCCACTTCAAGGCAGAGGCGGCCTTGTCGGATTCGGTGATTACTGGAACGAGCAAGTGCGGTAGGCCGTTGTATCCAGATAGCTCAACGCGCTTCGGGTCGACCAAGATCATGCGCAACTCTTGAGGAGTTCGCGCAAAGAGGAACGACGCGATGATGGCATTGACCATGACACTCTTACCTGAACCCGTCGCGCCGGCGATCAGCAGGTGCGGCATGCTGGCGAGATCACGCACCTGTGGTGTGCCGCCGACGTCTTTCCCCAGCGCAAACGGAATGGCCTGGCTCGGTGTCCAGGCGCCTGATTCATTGACGGGGGTCAGTAGTGGCTTAAAGCGAATTGCTTCCGGCTCGTGATTTGGGATCTCAATGCCGACGACCGCTTTACCAGGGATTGGCGCTTCAATTCGAATAGAACGGGCACTCAGAGCCATTGCAAGGTCATCGCCGAGACCCTCAATACGGCTGATCCGCACATTCGGTGCGGGTGTCAATTCGTACTGCGTAACGACTGGGCCAGGATTGGCCGTCACCGGCAGAATAATCTCGATGCCAAGATCACTCAGCTTCTGAACGATGATCGCGGCGTTCGCCTGGTGAACGCTGGCGTTCGGGCTCACTGCCTTACCAGGCGCATCGAGAATCGCAGTGCTAGGGAGATTCCATGACCCAGTCCCGTGAAGCGGCGGTAGTTTGATTGGCGGCTTATCTCCTGTGCGCGGTGGCTCCCCTTCACGAACACCATGGATACCTGGCGTTTTGGTTTCGGTCTCGCTCTCTGGTGGTTCTGGGGGCGGAGGGGGGCAAACTGTTACATCAAATACTGGTTTCTTGGCGGAGCCAAACTGACGGATAGCCTTCAGAACTGGCTTAAAGGTCGCAGCCATTCCTGCCAAGAAAATCTTCGCTCCAGCGATTGATCGGCTTGCAAACAATGCAAGGAGACTGCGGACCGTGGACTCAGCGAGGATGAGTCCGATCGCGATCAGAACCCCGATCCACGCTGCGAACGCGCCGATGCCGGTGAGCAAGCTCGCAGCGCCCCCGCCAGCGATGCTTCCGATGCGGCCTCCGTAGCTTGGGAAGACGATCTCAACGAGGGCAAGCAGGCCAACAATGGCGAGGAGTGACAGGGCGATGCGCAGCGGGACGCGCGAAGCGGTTGCGAGGCGGCGTTCGATCCACACAGCGAAGCCGATAAGCAGCACTGGCACCAGCCAGCGTCCGGCGCCAAACCATGGCGCAAGCACGTCGCGAAGCACATCGGCGAGCGCCCCGCGACCTGGAAGAATCAGGCCTACAGCAAAGATGACGCCCGTAACGGCAAAGGCAAGGGAGAGCAGCGTGCGGAGCGCCGAACGCGATGCGAGCGGGCTGCGTCGTGCCTGGCGAGTTGTGCTCTCCGCTCCCCGTTTTGCCATCGCTTAAACCTCCACCACCACAGGGACGACGAGTGGGCGACGTCGCGTCTCTTTGCCAAGGAATCGAGAGACCGATTCGCCGAGCTGCGCCTTGATCAGACCCACCTCTGCACCGCGATCGCCCTTGTGCTGGATCGCCTTCAGCGCGATGGTGATCGCCTCTTCAACGAGCTTGTTGTCTTCATCACCGTTGAGGAATCCACGGGTAACGAGCGCTGGTCGGCCGACAGGCTTGCCGGTTCGTGCATCAACGGTTGCGATCACAACGACAATGCCATCGTCGGCAAGGGTGCGTCGATCGCGAAGAACGATTTCGCTGATCTCGCCAACCGAGGATCCATCAACAAAGACAGAACCATGCTCAACTGGCTTGCCCCGTCGTGCACTGCCGTCAGCGGCGAATTCAACTGGCGTGCCGTTATCAATGATGAACACGGCGGATGGTGGAACTCCCATTTGGGTTGCAAGTCGACCGTGAGCCACCTGCATGCGCATCTCACCGTGCATCGGCACGAAATACTTCGGTTTCGTGAGCGCAAGCATCATCTTCAGCTCCTCTTGCGAGGCATGACCTGAAACGTGTACCTGCGCAATGGAGTGATAGATGACGTTCGCGCCAGACTTGAAGAGACTGTCAATGGTGCGACCAACCGCCTCCTCGTTTCCTGGGATCGGCGATGCCGAGACAATGACGGTGTCGCCGTTCTGAATCTCAACATTGCGGTGCTCTCCGTTCGCCATCTTCGCGAGTCCGGCCATCGGCTCGCCTTGCGCACCAGTGGTGGCGATGACGAGCGGCTCCTTCGTGCGGCGCGCGATCTCCTCTTTGGCGAGTAGTGGGGTTGGGAACTTCAGATAGCCAAGGTCGCGGGCAATCTTGACGTTCTGTTCCATCGAGCGACCAACAACGGCGACCTTGCGGTGGAACTCTCCTGCGGCGTCCAGCACCTGCTGGATGCGTGCGATGTTTGAGGCAAAGGTGGCGATGATCACGCGGCCAGGTGCGCTGCTGATGATCCCCTTGAACGCCTGACCAACAACCTGCTCGCTCGGCGTGTAGCCAGGAGCCTCAGCGCGCGTGCTGTCTGACACGAGCGCAAGCACACCCTGTGCGCCGAACTTGGCCAGCATGGCGAAGTCGGCCGTCTTCCCGTCGGCTGGAGTCTGGTCGAACTTAAAGTCGCCGGTGTGGATCACCGTTCCAACAGGTGAATGGATTGCGTAGCCCATGGCATCCGGGATGGAGTGGCCAACGCGGAAGGGCTCAATCGTGAACGGCCCCACTTCGAGACGGCCGCCCGGGTCGAGCGGTCGCAGCGGATTGGCGGTGACCTTGAACTCCTTCAGCTTGTTGGCGAGGAGTCCGCGTGCAAGGGTGCTGGCGTAGACCGGCACACCGGGAAGCTCAGGAAGGATGTGCGGCAGAGCGCCGACGTGGTCTTCGTGTCCGTGGGTGATGAGGACCGCCTTTACGGCACTACGGCGCGCGCGGAGGTAGCTGATGTCGGGAATGATGATGTCGACGCCGAGGGTGGTCTCGTCAGGGAAGGCGAGGCCGCAGTCGACGAGGATGATCGTGTCCTGATACTCGTAGAGGTAGAGGTTCTTCCCGATCTCCCCCATGCCGCCGAGGGGGATGAGGCGCAGCGCGGGTCCGCTCGCAGACGCCTTATGGGGTCGGCGGGTCTCCTGGGGGTGCCTCGCTTCAGCTGGTCGGCGTGCCGGTTGTGGGCGTCGCGTCATTCAGCCTCCCCTGTCGTCTTGGAACGGGGCCGAGTCGGCACCGAATCCACCTCGCGTAGGGTAGCCTCCCCCGCCCCTTCGCGAGCATCCGCATTGAGATACGCCCGCAAGGCCGCCATGTCGCGCTCCAACGTGGGTCGCAGGCTCCCGTTATGCAGCGCTGCAGCCGGGTGGTAGAGGGGAAAGAGCACGCCGCCTCCATGCTGGTCCCCTAGTGTCTGTGCGTACGGACGCCCGTGCACGTCAGCGATCTTCGCGCTGGGCGCAAAGACATCAAGGGCGTGCCTCCCGAGGGTGGCGATGACCCGTGGTCGGAGCGCCTGCAGCTGCCGTGCGAGGAGTGGCGCACATGCGGCGATTTCCAAACGCTGAGGGTTGCGGTTCTCTGGGGGTCGGCACTTCACCGTATTCAAGATGAACACCTCCTCGCGGCGAAGGTTGATGGAGGCCAGGAGGTCATCGAGGAGGCGGCCAGCGGCACCCACAAACGGCCGTCCAGCCAGATCCTCCCGTGCTCCAGGGGCCTCCCCAACAAAGACCAGCGCTGCCGTAGGGCTCCCCTCGCCGGGGACTGCCTGCGTTCGCGTCTCCGAGAGGCCGCAGGCCGTACAGGTGGAGGCGTCGCGGGCTACCGAGGCGAGCTCAAGCGCGACCCTATTGGGCGTCGTGGTTCGCTCCATGGACCAAGTTCATGCTGACCAGGAGTTCGGCAATTTCCACGGCGTTCGTCGCTGCGCCCTTACGGACGTTATCGCTCACCACCCAAAAGGCCAGCCCATGCTCAACGCTGGCATCAGTGCGGACACGTCCCACGTAGATCTCGTCACTACCCGCCGCGGCGGCCGCCAGTGGGTACGAATGGTTCGCGGGGTCATCAACAACGGTTACCCCCTGCATCGAAGCAAAAGCGGCACGGGCCTGGTCGGGGCTGAGTGCACGGGAGAGCTCAACATGCACCGCCT
>JBILBX010000002.1:0-18188 GCA_044353495.1 Candidatus Limnocylindrus sp.
GGTGGCGAGAAGGCGGCCGTTTCCGCGAAGAGTGCTGAAGGCCTAACCACACGGAGCGTTTCTGCAGAAGACGCCGCGATGCGCATCGGCTACGCGCGCAACGTCATCATCGTGCCGGGCTACGGCATGGCGGTGGCGCAGGCGCAGCATGCCGTGCGCGAACTTGCCGAACTGATTGAGAAGCGCGGCGGTCGTGTGCGCTTTGCCATTCACCCAGTGGCCGGTCGAATGCCTGGGCACATGAACGTGCTGCTCGCCGAAGCGAACGTGCCGTACGACCACCTCTTTGACCTTGACGAGATCAACGAAGAGTTCCATGCCTGCGACGTTGCCCTCGTGCTCGGCGCAAACGACGTCACGAACCCTGCAGCGAAGAGTGACCCAGGCTCGCCGATCTACGGCATGCCGATCCTGAACGTGCAGGATGCTGAGCAGGTCATTGTGGTGAAGCGCGGCATGGCGACCGGGTTTGCCGGGATTGAGAACGAGCTCTTCTACCTCGACAAGACCTCAATGCTCTTCGGCGACGCCAAGAGCGTGCTCTCGCAGGTCGTAACCGAAGTGAAGGGGCTCTAGGCACGAATGGAGCTCAACCCACTCGCACGTGCGGTCAGCACGGTCGCCTTGGCAGCCACCGCCTTCTTTACGCTGGCCGCCTTCATGCAGCTCCCAGCGGACGCCGTCTTGGCGATCCACTGGAACATCAACGGTGTTGCCGACGGCTTCGCTGGCAAAGAGGCGCTCATGATTGTTCCAGTGACCACAGCGCTCACCGGTGGGCTGCTCTGGCTCGCCGTGCGATATGACCCAAAGCGCGCCAACATTGCGCGCAGCGCCGATGCCCTTGGGCTCGTCGTTGTTGCCCTTTCGCTGCTGGTAGCCGTAACGCAGTCAGCCATCATCAATTCCGGATTCGGCGAGGCGGCGCGCCTTGATGGCGCATTTGACATCGTTATAGGCGCCTTTATTGCCATTCTCGGCTACGCGATGACAAACGTCCGCCAGAACTACACCATCGGCGTGCGCCTCCCTTGGACCATTGAGAGCGAAGCCGCCTGGGATGCGTCACACCGGTTCATCGGCGGTCTCTGGATCCTCATCGGCGGCGCCACGGCACTCCTCGGCCTCCTTGGGTTGAGTGCAGCGGCCATCCTCACGTTGCTGATTGGCTTGACCTTGAGCATCGCGGGCACCATCTTCGTTGCCTATCGCGTGTATCACCGCGAACTGAGGCCAACGCGCGCTAAGCGCCGCCAGTGATCACCGTCGATCTCCCATCGAGCGAGGCGCTCGCCGCAGCCTCTTCCGCCTTCACCTTTGCTCTCGTTGGCATTGGCGCGCTGATCCTCGGCAGCGCAGTCGCTGCCGCAACTTGGGCGCGATCGCTTAGCGGGTGGGCGCTTGGCGGCGTCTCGTTCGTACTGAGTCAGACCGCACAGGTCGTGACACTCTTCCTCCTCGGCCCACTCATTGCGGCATTTGCCAGCGCGCCGCTCCAAGAGGCGAGTCGCGCGATCATCCTCTCGACCGCCGCACGCGGTATTCGCGACGAACGACCGACCGCCGCTTTTGGATTCGGACATGGCGCAATTGACCTACTGACCAGCTCACTGATTCCCACGCTCTCTGCGGTCATCATCCTTGCTGGGATTCGAGATGGGAGCATCTTTGTTGGACTTGATGCTGAGGTCACCGACAGGGTGCACACAGTCGCCGTCTTCCTTGCCAGTCAGACCCTTCTGACTGGAGCTCTGCTCGTTGCGCAGAGCGCGCTGATGCTTGGGTTCCATGCACTCCTCACGATGATGGTGCTCCGCGCCGTGGTTCGCGGCGGAGGTGCGCGCACAGTTGGCCTGGGGCTCCTCTTACCGATTGCAATTCATATGCCGGTCGCTGTGGTGCGCACGCTCTTCCCCATGGCAACGTTGCCGGTACTACTTGGCGCACTCCTCGTCGCGCTCCTCGCTTATCGACGAGGTCGGGGAGCTATGACGGAGTCGGCTTCTATTCAGTAGACGACGGAGTCGGTGACTCGGTCGGGTACTCCGTCGGCGATTCACTCGGCGTCTCACTCGTTGGCGGCGGAAGGCTCGGGCTCGGCAACACGTAGCCCTCTGGCGGTGTCAGCGAATCACATGCGGGCCCAATCACTCGATCGCCGCCGTTCTGTCGATTCCACAAGAAGATTCTTGGGACTTGCGCGCTGCACACAATCTCGTAGGCGAGGCTCTTGCCAACATAGCGCCAGTGCCACGCCTCGGCGCCATAGCAACTCAGCGCGATGTTTGCTGCCCCAGCCGGATACGAACGAATGAATCCAAACTTGTATGCATGCGCTTCAAGCCAGAGTGCCGTTGGGGACGTAGCGAATTTCGGGTTGCTCCACGCAACACCAGTAAGGCTCCCGATGTCAACAGTGGTGCCAAGCTGATGCTCTGAGTGCCCTGGAACGGCACTGTACTTGCGAGCCTGCTGCAGACCAGATTTGGCCACCCACTTAGCGAAGACCTGGACCTGCGCGGAGTAGGAGCGGTACGCGGAGAGAATCTTCAGCTGAATCTTTTCCACCGCAGCTGCAGCAAACATGGCGCTGAGCGCATCGGCTGCCTCACGCTTCAACCAGTAGCCACCCTTGGGGCTGATGGCGCCGCGCCAGGTGATGCGCACGAGATCCGTAGGCTTATAGCTCGACGAGAGGCGATACATGGGATCAAGAACGGAGGTGGCCCACTGGCTTGTGCGTGAGTTCTTTGTGATGACCGCTCCTTGAATGCCAATTGATTTGCGCGTGATGACGATCTTGCGCTTGTTGATCTCGGAGCAGGCGGTGATTGGGGGCACCTCAACGGTTTGCGGGGCAACTCCCGCCGCCACAACCCCACCCCCTGGAAGGGCGGCTCCGAGGACCGAAACACCCAGAATCAGGGCGAGCAGGGGCACCACACGCAGCAGGGGCCGGGAGTGGCGAGCACGGTTCATGGAGATAGTTTGGCGCATTCCCATCTTGAACAAATAGTGGGCTAATGCTCGAGGCGCACCATAAAGAGGAACGAGGCAGATTGCCGCGGATATTGGGAAGGAGCCATGTATGGCACGAACAGTGAAGCTCACTCCAAACACCGGTATTCGAAACAGCTTGCCGGCGATCTTTGGCGCCGCGGCCCTGGTTGCTGCTGGAGCGCTTGCAGGCGCTGCGCTCACGAACGGCGGGCCCGATGGTCGAGATGGTCGTCACCCTGAACGAGGGGCAGAAGCTCGCATGGAGATGAACCGTGACCGCGACGGTGACGGCGAAGGCGGCGAGCATCGGGGCGCGGGTGGTCCGCATCGTTAAGCAACGATCGCACCTAGTTTTCGCGCGACGCCGCTGGTGGTCCTCCTGCCAGCGGCGTTGTTGCGCCTAGCGCTTGCGCGCGCGAGCCGGTCGACGTGCCTTAGTAGCGCGAGGAGCCTTGCGTGCAATGCGCCGTGTTCGTAGCAGTGATGCCACGATGGAGATCGTCAAGATGGAGATTACAACCACCAAGCTGACGAGTGGTGGAACCTTCCAGTCGTGATCGATCGCCGGCAGGATCATTTTCACGCCGATCCACATCAGCACAAAGCCGAGGCCTGCGCTCAGGTAGTGGAAGCGATCCTTCGCATCGGCGAGTAAGAAGTAGAGATTGCGGAGTCCGAGAATTGCGAATGCATTTGATGTGAAAACAATAAACGGATCCGATGTAATGCCAAAGATGGCTGGAATGCTGTCGACCGCGAAGACCAGGTCAATGATGCCAATAACGGCGATCGTCAAGAAGATCGGCGTAAAGACACGCTTACCCGCCTTGATGACCCAGAATCGCTCCTCGTTGAAGTCGTTGTTCACGTGAATGAAGCGACGGACCAACTTGATTGCTGAGGGAGATTCTTCGCTGGCGTGCCCGCCACTACGAAGCATTTGGAAACCGGTGAAGAGCAAGAAAGCGCCAAAGAACCAGAGGACCCACTCAAAGCGCTCAATCAGCGCCGCGCCAATCAAGATCATGATGCCGCGGAGAACGAGGGCAAGAAGAATGCCCCACATCAGGGCGAGCTGCTGCAGCTTCTTCGGCGTCTTGAGCGCCGCGAAGATCAGCGTGAAGACAAAGACGTTGTCGACGGAGAGTGACTTCTCCACGAGGTAGCCGACAAAGTACTCGGTCGTCTTCGTTCCATTACCCCAGTAGATTTGCATTGCGATGCCGAAAATGATGGCGAGGACGATCCAAACGAGTGTCCAGGCGGCAGCCTCTTTGACGGGCACAACGTGGGTGCCATTCTTTCGCAGGAGGCCAAAGTCAATAGCGAGCGCAACGACGAGGAAGATTCCAAAACCGAGCCCGAGTGGTGAGAAGAGTTCGTTCATGGACCCCCCTTGCTAGTCGCCGTTGTGGCGTTGAAGCAATGGTAGCGGAGGGGGGTTAGCGAGGCCGCGGATAATTAGGCGCGGGTGAGGCCGCCAGTCGCTGGGTTGAGCGTGTAGGAGCGTGCGCAGGCGCTGCAGCTGAGCGTGGCCTCCTCATTAGGCAGGCGGCTGCCGCAGTCGCACACCCAGCCGATCCGCTTGGCCGGGCTACCAACCACAAGGGCACGCGGTGGAACGTTGCGGGAGGCGACGCCGCCCGCACCAACCATGCAGTAGTCACCTAGGGTGATTCCAGCCACGATCACGGCGCCAGCGCCAATCGAGGCGCCATCACCCACGCTGATCGGGCTCACCACCCAGTCGCTGGCCGCCGCAAGGCCGCCGTCAGCGGTCTGTGCGCGCGGGAAGCGGTCGTTGGTGAGGATCGCGTTGGGGCCAATGAAGACGCCGTTGCCGGCGGTAACCCCGTGATAGACGAGGGCGAGGTTCTGCACCTTGCAGCGGTCACCAAGGACCACGTCGGCATCAATAAATGCGCCGCGGCCAATGATGCAGTCAGCGCCGATCTTCGCGCCACGGCGCACCACCGCGCCACCCCACACCTTGCTGCGCGCACCAATCGTGGCGCCATCTTCAACCATTGCTGTTGGGTCAATAAACGCCGTTGGATCGATCATTGGGCAGCGACTCCATTTGGTCGACCGAAGCCGATGCGCTTCGCGCCAGTTGGCAGCGTTGCGCTGGCGCAGGCGTTGCGACCATCGATGAGCACCTTTAGCCCTGGGAAGAGTGTCACGAAGTCCATCGTGCGATACGCGGCATCGGCGGTTGCAACAACGACGGCACTAACCTGCGCGTTGGCACTGCCATCCCATGGCGTCATCTTGAGCGCTGCAACGTCATCGGCGCTCAAGAGCGGGTCAGCGCCAATAACCGTTGCGCCGCGCGCACGGAGTGCATCGGCAACCAGTGGTCCGCGCGCATGCGCAAGCTCGCGAACACCTTCGCGATAGGTGAGTCCGAGCACAGCAACCGTTGCCCCCTTGAGGGTTCCGATCTGCTTCGCTACGGCGTCAACGGCGCGCTCGACCTGCCCATCGTTCACGGCGCGTGCAGTCTTGATCACGTCAAGGTCGCCATCGGTCGAGAGGATCATGCGCGGATAAACCGGAATGCAGTGCCCACCAACGCCGATGCCTGGTTCGTGAATATGCGAGTACGGCTGCGAGTTCGCGGCGCGAATCACCTCAGAGAGATCAATGCCGTGTCGATCCGCAACGCGAGCAAACTCGTTAGCGAGCGCAATGTTCACATCGCGATAGGTCGTCTCGGCGAGCTTCGCCATCTCCGCAGCCTCGAGCGTTTGCATCTGTGCGATCGGCGCATCGAGCACACTCTCGTAGAAGGCGGTGGAACGCGCCAAGCTGGCGGCGTCGGTGCCGCCAACGAGCTTCGGATACGCGGCAAGGTTGCGGAACGTTTGGCCGGTCAACACGCGCTCTGGCGAGAAGCAGCCGAACACCTTCGCGCCGCTTTTTGCAGCAACCTTCGCAACCAGTTCGCGGGTGGTGCCGATCGGTACCGTTGTTTCGAGAATGACGAGCAGGTCGTCGTGCGCGCCGGCGATCAGCGTTTCGGTGGCGCCAACGAGTGCCTTATCGGCGATGCTCCCGTCGTCGCGAACGAGTACGGGTACAACGACAAGGGCAACGTCGGCGTCACGCACCGCGGCAGGGCCATCAATCGTGGCGCGTAGGCGACCTGAGGCAACGTGTTCGGCAAGGAGCTCGGGAAGATTTGGTTCGCCGCCCCATGGGGCAACGCCCGAGTTAATGATGTCGACGAGGGCCTGGTTGATGTCGACGGCATGCACGCGCCAGCCGTGTGAGGCGAACTGCAGGGCGAGTGGCAGGCCGATCTTCCCCGAGCCGATGACGGCGATGGTGCCAACGGTGCCAGGGGCGCCGACCCACGGCTTGGCGGTAACAGGGGTGCCGTGGGTGCAGGGATGCGGTTCAGCGGTGAAGGAGCCACCGAGCATGGACGTTGCTCGACCGAGTGGATCTGTGGTGCCTGCGCTCATTGCCCCTCCTTGTTCCCTTGGAGGGGATGCTACACCGCGGCGATGGCCTCGAGGTTTGGCCGCACGGGGATCCCGCCACCACGTGCGGACTCAAGGACTGCGTCGGCGAGGATCACAGCACGCGCGCCGTCGTGAATGCTGACTGCAGGCTTCGCCTCACCACGAGCGGCGGCGAGGAAAGCACTCAGCTCAAGGGCGAGCGGCTCTTGTCGTGCGGCGGGAAGGTCGGCGGTGCGACCCGGCTGCACTGGCGCGAACCCATCGAGTATGGCGCTCGAGTTTGGATCGGCGCTGGTGAACGAGACGGTGCGCTGCAGCAGACTCACGTCATATGCGCCTGCACTCGTGGTGACGAGCAGTTGTCGACGCTTTGCTGGTGCAAGCCATGAGGCGCGAATGCGCGCCACCGCGCCGCCCGTAAACGTGAAGAGAGCCTCGGCGAAATCTTCACGCCCTTCAATGAGTCGTGAGCCGGCCACGGCGGTAACGGAGAGTGGCGAGCTGCCAGCGATGGCACAGGCAAGATCGATGTCGTGGACCATCAGGTCGCGCACCACGCCAACATCGCTGATGCGCTCGGGGAGCGGGCTCTCACGCATTGCCTCGATCGCGTAGAGGGCCTCACCAGCGCTTCCGCCCATCTGCTCAAAGAGGCGCGTGACGGCGGGATTGAAGCGCTCCACATGGCCGACCTGCACGATGGCGCCTGCGGCGGTGGCGCGTGCGACCAAGTCGAGCGCCTCGGCCGAATCAGCGGCGAGCGGCTTCTCAACGAGGATCGGAATCTTGCGCTCGATGGCGCGAATGACCAGAGCGGCGTGGAAGCGTGTTGGCGCAGCGATGATCGCCGCCTCAAGGCCCGGGTGGTTCAGCAGCTCGGCGGCGTCGGTGTATGCGGTAGCCGCTGGCGCAACGGCGAGTGCAGCGTCGCGCGCCGCATCAACGGGATCGCTGATCGCCACAATCTCGGCGTCGGGGAGTGTGGCGAGAACACGGAGATGGTTGCGGCCCATCACGCCGAGGCCGATCAGGCCAACCTTCATGCGGGCCATGCGCTCCCGCCGTGGCGCTCCACGGCGCGTCGGAGTGAGGCGGCAACCTCTTCTTGTTCCGCAGCGGTGATCGCCGCGAACATTGGGAGCGAGAGGCAACCCTTCGCCAGCGCATCAGTGACAGGCAGCGCAACGTCGAGACCGCGCTCCTTAATGTACGGCTGCTGACTTACTGGGATCGGATAGTAGATACCGGTGCCGATGCCGTCGTTGGCAAGATCTTTCACGATCTCGTCGCGCGCCGGACCAACGTGCACCGTGTACTGGTGATAAACGTGCAGATTTCCTGCCGGCGTCCCCTGTCGAACAACTGGTGCGCCCGCAAGCAGTTCGTCGTAGCGCGCGGCAGCGGCAACGCGCGCCGCAGTGAACTGCGCAAGCTTGCCGAGCTGCACCGTGCCGATCGCGGCGGCAATGTCGGTCATGCGGTAGTTGGTGCCGAGCATCTCGTGCAGGTAGCGCACCTTCATCCCTTGGCTGCGGAAGGTGCGCAGCCACTCGTTCAGCGTGTCGTCGTTCGTGGTGATCATGCCCCCCTCACCACTGGTGATGTTCTTCGTGGCGTAGAGCGAGAAGGCGCCAACACCGAACGATCCGGCCTGCTTGCCGCCCTGGGTTGCGCCGACCGCCTGGCAGGCGTCTTCAATCATCGCGAGGTTGTGCTTGGCGGCGAGCGCGCCAAGAGCGTTCATGTCGGCAATGAGGCCGAAGAGGTGCACGGGCATCAGCGCCTTCGTCTTTGGCGTGATCGCTGCCGCTGCTGCGGCTGGATCCATGAGCCAGGTGACGGGATCGATATCAACGAATCGAGGCGTGGCGCCGGCGCGCAAGATCGCGGCGGCCGTGGCACTAAAGGTATGGCCAACGGTAATAACCTCGTCGCCAGGCTTGATGCCGAGCCCCTGAATGATCGCCTCTTCGGCGAGGGTGCCGTTCGCCATGGCGATCGCGTACTTCACACCAACAAGCTCGGCGAAGCGGCGCTCAAACTCAGCAACGCGCGGCCCCTGCGCCAGGGCGCCCGACATGATCGCGTCGGCGGCGGCATCGGCCTCCTCGCGGCCAACGGCGGGGCGGGTGATCGGGATGCGAATTGGCGGTGTACTCATTGCGGTGAGCGTATCAGCGAGCGAATCGGCGCGCGATCAGGGCGGCTCGGATCGCCTCCGCGGCACCCCCGGCGGGGAGTGGTTGGGAGGCCCGCGCAGCGACCGCAGCCGCACCCGTTGTGGCCCCAACCGTTGCGAGGGCACCTGCAGCGCGAGCCGCATCCACTCCAATAAGGAGCGAAGGGCCAGCCGGGTGCACGAGCTCTGGCCACTCGGTGGTGTCGCGCAATATGAGCGTTGGTGTGTTGAGCCAGACCGCCTCGCGCTGTAGTCCGCCGGAGTCGGTTAGCACCGCAGCGGCGTGCGCGGTGAGGGCGAGCGAGTCGAGATAGCCCACGGGCGGAACCAGCTCTACGCCGTCGGGGACATCTAGACCGTGCGCGGCGATCGCGGCGCTGGTTCCAGGGTGCGCCGCAAAGAGCATTGGCACGCCGAGGTGCTCTGCGGCAACGCGCAGCACATCAAGCGCGGCGTGCAGCCGTGATGCCTCGCGCACGTCAGCGCGGTGCAGGGTGGCGTACGTGAATCCACCAGAGCTCAGCGGCCGACCAATATGCAGTGCAGCAGCATCGAGGGCAGCCGTGCCGCGTGCTGTTGGCGCGAGTCGCGCCACGAGGTCGGCCATCAGGTCGCCGACGACTACGTTCTCTTCCGTGAGCCCTTCACCGCGCAACGCCTGTACCGCGGCATCACTCGTACAAAGTCGCAGTGCAGCGATCTTGTCGACCGTAATGCGATTGCGCTCTTCGGGCATTGACGTGTCGCCAGATCGCACCCCTGCCTCAACATGCACGACTGCAATCTTGCGAGCCTGCGCAGCGAGCGCACCTGCAAGCGTGGAGTCGGTGTCACCAAACACCAGTACGGCATCAGGTTGACTCTGCGCGAGTGCTGCATCTAGCCCACGCACCATTGCATCAAGTCGCTCGGTGCCGTGGAGATCTCCTGGTCCAGGGAGGAGGAGGTCGGCCGGTGCCATCCCCAGGTCGCGGTAGATCTGGCCAGCAAGCAACTCATCGTGGTGCTGGGCGGTATCAATAACGAACGCCTCAATGGGCGGTGAGAGGTGCGGGCGAAGGGCGGCGAGCTTGATGAGTTGCGGGCGCGTTCCGACGATCGCCGTGATGCGCATAGCCCCTCCTCACCCTTGGCGCCCGTGCGTGCTGCGATAGACTCGCCGCATGCCGAACCCCGCTCCGCACACCGTACCAAAGGGTGCCTCCCAGCCGAAGCGGCAGGTGGCGATGTTCGTCGCCAACAATATGGTGAGCGACCGCCGGGTCATCCGTGAGGCAACAACGGTGGCCACCGCCGGCTTCCAGGTAACGGTGCACGCAATCCTGCAGCGCCCCACGAGCCTCCCCGAGCGCGAAGAGCACCCTGGCGGGTTCACCATCGTTCGGCATCGCATTGGTCTCCTCCCACCGCTGCTGCCGATTCACCCGCGATTAATCGCACTCCTTCTTCACCCGTTCTGGTGCGCGTTCGCCCTCATGGCGAATCTCGCTCGCCGTGTGCGTCTCCCACTCTCTGGTGCTGCGATGCTTTTGGTTACCTGGGGATCGTGGGCAGTTCTTGCATCGCGATCCGCGCGATCTGCGGAGATTCTGCATGCTCACGATCTTTCGGGGGCACTGCCAGCACTGGTAGCGTTGCGCACGCGACCTGATGCAACGCTCTTCTACGACAGCCACGAAGTGTTTTTGGAGAGTGGTCGATGGGCAAAGGCCCCCGCGTTTCTTCGCCGCCTGCTTGCAAGGTGGTTCGAACAGCCAGCGCTGCGACGTGCAGCCGCACTAATTGCTGTGAATCCGCAAGTGATTGAAGAGCTCGCCAAGCGGTACGAGATTCCAGCGCAACGTGTTGTCACATACAACTGCCCATCTGCCTGGAGCCCTGAGTCGCGCGATACAGAGCTCCGCTCAGCGATTGGCGTAGACGCCGCCGCCCAGGTGATCTTGTATCACGGTGGGTTCTCCGCGCATCGCGGGCTAGAAGAGCTGCTCGTTGCGATTCGCGACCCACGACTCGCTGCAGCACACCTTGTCTTCCTCGGCTACGGCCCGCTAGACGGAGCGCTCCGTCGCGCCGCTGCGGAGCTGTCTCTCACTGGGCGAGTTCACGTACTGAACGCAGTGGCTCCAGAGGTGCTTGATCGCTGGATCTCAGGAGCAGATGTTGGCATGTGCACCATTCTCCCCAGCACGCTGAATCATCGGATCTCAACGCCGAACAAACTCTTTGAGTCGATCGCCGCCGGTGTGCCTGTGGTTGGGAGCGACTTCGCGCCGATTCGGGAGATCATTCTCGAGAACCCAGATGGGCCACTCGGTGCGGTATGTGATCCAACCAACCCTGGAGAGGTGGCTACGGCCATCTCGGCGATCTTGAGTCTGGACGCAAGCGAGCGTGCCGCACTTCGCCGCCGCTGCCTGAGTGCGGCGGCCACGCGCTGGAACTGGGAGGTTCAGGCTGAGAAGCTCGTGGCCCTGTACGAAGGAGCTGAAGGTTCGCGAGCAGTCAGCAGATAAGGGGGTGCGGTCCTAAATCTTTGGAGTCGACGCCTTTCCAAGCAGCACATCGGCCACCTGCTCACTCAGCCGCTTCCAGTTGTATTGACCCTGAGCGAGATCCCAGCCTTTCTTTCCCCTGGCTGCCAACTCGCTCTTTGAGCTGAGCGCCTGGGCGATCGTCTCCGCGAGAGCGTCGACACCATCACCCTCGGTGACCCATCCCGCTCCGCCTGATCGAATGATCTGCGCAGTCTCCGTTCGCGGCGTTGCAACCACCGGCCTCCCGATGGCAAACGCATCAAACAACTTCACAGGGAGCGCAACATCCATGTACTCATTCGGTGGATGGGGGATCACCATCAGAGAGGCTCGACTTGTCTCCTGGAAGACCTCATTAAATTTTGGCGAGGAGATGCTCACCCATGGGAGCCTTGCGGTGAGCCTCCGCAGCTCCCCTATGTACTCCTCCGCGGTTTCATCGTTCGCTGCAAGCCACAGGTTGAGCTCAAGATCCGGAATGCTCTGGCGCACCAGTTCAGCGGCGGCGATGAGATCTTCAATCCCTCTCCCTCGTGCCGCACCCGTTGCCATGCCGATGACGGGTCGATCGGGGAACGGCAGTGGGGGCATGCCCGCCATCGCCGTGCCGTTCGGGATAACAAGGAGTCGCTCTTCGGTGAGACCGGCATAAAGAGCGAACGATGTGCTCGGAACGATCAACGTTTCAAACATCGCCACATTGGCGTTCCAAATGCTCATACGTCGCTGCGCGACACCCTCATCGAGGTGAACCTGCATCGCCTTCGCCTGGAGCACCGGATGATCATGAAGATCTACCGCCATCCACCGAACGGTCTCACGGGTTGGCGCAAAGAGGTGCGGCGTTACGAGACCTGTCGCAACTGCAAAACCCGGCCGTCGTAGGGGGTTGATGCTGGAGTTCCACCGCTTGAAGATTGTTGTGTGAATCCGGCTTCGCCTTGGAACCACTCTGGCGCGCGTTCGCTGCACCAGGGTGTTGAAGACATTGCTCCGTCGCAGGCTACCGCCATAGATAAGAGGCTTTGGCTCTCCGAAGACTGTCCAGTTGTTCACACTCATATCAGTGACCGTATGATAGCGTGCGAAACATGAAGCAGACGCCGAAAAAGACGCTGATCATTGGCTCCATCAACACTGCTGGCCAGGGCGCCTCGTGGGCACGTGCAGTTCGACGACGCACAGATGCCGCCGCCTACTCTTGGCAGGCAGAGGGGATCACCGGCACCAGCGCCCTTCGATTCCCCGTTGACGAGATCATTCCTGAGAGCGATCTCACGCGATTCGGTTTTCTGCGCAGACTCCTCAAGCTCAATCGGGCTGCAAGCCACGCCCTGCTCGAGAGCGGCAGGACACACATTGTCCGGGGCTCGAAACGAGCAACACTCTTCGCGGCGCTGACGTTACGAGCGCTTGGCACCAGACCTGCCCTTGTGTTTCATGGAAGTGACATCCGCATTCCGAGCGTGTACCGAGCATCTCACCCCGGAGCGCTCTTCTCCGATCCGCTTGATCCGCGCACCATCACCCTTGAGGAGAGCACCAGGTCCATGCACGCGTTCCTTAAGCGTTGGCCATTTCCGCTCTTCGTATCCACACCAGACTTGCTGCGCTACCTACCGACTGCGCACTGGATTCCTGTCATTCCAGAAGATGAGTGGTTTACGCCGATGGCGCCGATTGAGAGCGCGCGACCGAAGCCACGCGTCTTGCATCTTCCGTCAAACCGTGCCAGCAACAGCAGCGATGAGATTGAGCCCACGCTGCTCCGCCTCGCCAGTGAAGGGCTCATCGAATTTCGTTGCCTTTCCGGCATTCCGCCTACAGAGGTTCGGGCGCATGTTGCATGGGCCGACGTTGTGGTCGACAAGATCGGGCTTGGCGGGTATGGCGTCATGGCAGTGCAGGTGATGGCATCTGGTCGCCTGCTGATCGGTGATGTTGATCAGATCGCGCGTGCAGAGGTCCCCGATCTACCGCTGATTCAAAGCTCAACCGGCACCCTAGAACAGGTGGTCCGCGACCTCGTAGCCGATCGATCTACCTGGGACGCCCGCGCCGCCGCGGGCCAAGCCTTCGCCCGCAAGTATCACGACGGACGCTACTCAGCAGAGGTGCTCGCCAGGTGGATGGGGGTTTCGGTAAACCAGCCGTAGCGGCTGGAGCCGATGGTGAGGATTGAACTCACGACCTGCTGTTTACGAAACAGCTGCTCTACCACTGAGCTACATCGGCGCCGAAGGGGGATTGTAGCGGAGCGACTCACGGCAAGGGTGCGCAAGCCCCATGAGCGTGCTGAGTACGCCTGAGCGACGGCCTACTTGAGTCCGGTGAACCCTTCAGCTTTTAGCTCGGAGATCAGATACGTATCGAGCGCCTCTTCGATGTCGCTCCACGTTCCACCCCAGAGACGGTAGGCAACCCGGTCCATCTCTTCGTAGTAGTCACTGTTTTCGCCGCCATACTCCGCCGCGAGCGCTGGCCAGAGCTGTTCTTGGATCCAGGCGGGACCAAACTTTGCGAGGACGTATTCCCGTGCATAGTTATAGAGCGTGTAGTTCCAAGGGATCGCTGCCTCTGCGGCTGGCAGATCCTGCGCCACCCCGCAGGACTGAGCGCGTGGGCTGGCGCTCTCTGGGCAGAGCCAGCCGTGGTACGTCGGCTGCCATGTGACTGCGCGCTCCCTCCCGTTTTGCTCATAGTTAAGCGCACTCAAGGCTTCGACATCTCGTCCAAGCAGTTGTACTCCAGCCGCACCCCCAGCGACAAATGCAAGGTACTGAACCCACCGCTGCTGTACCTCGTTAACTCCTGGCGCGTCTGGGACGATCGTTTCAAAGTATTGGCCCTGTACAGCCCAAAGTTCTCCTGGAAGCACCTCGAACGCCCAAAAATCTTCACCGTTTGACCAGCCATCGGGACCCTTCGTGATCCACGCCGTTGCATGGCCTGGAATGGTGGAGGGGTTTCCGCGACCGCCTGCCCCCTCTTTGGTACATGCACCACTTTGCTGCGGGCTGTTCCAGAGCCAATCTTGCGTGGCGGTTCCGGCATAACTGAGTGCGGCCTGCTTACACCAGGCACGACCAGCAGCTGACTCGACCCCTTCTCCATTCACAAAGATGTGATACGTCGGTGCGTAGCTGAGTAGCTTGAGCGTTGGTGTTGCGTAGTCGAGTGTGAACTCCGCCGCTTGCTTGACCTTGTTTTGCATTCTCGTGCTGACACTCGGACTGAAGTGGTAGACAAGGGTTGCGGGAGGATGCGGACCTGGCTTCCAATCTCGAAGACAGTTGTACGCGGCCTGTTTTACCGTCTTGGCATTTCCAGCACACGGCGCAAAGCCGGTGGGGAAGCCGTCCATCAGAGGCACGACAGGGGTTGGTGTTGGGCTGACCTCAGCGACAGGGGACACGGTTGGACTCAGGGCGGGTGCCGTCGCACCACCACAGCCAGCAAGGAGGAGCACCAAGAGGAGGCGAAACACCTTCATGTCATGAAGGTACTTGATCGCTGGGCGGTTTACTACCCTTTTCGTGCTGGCGTCTGCTTACGAAACGGCTGCTCTACCACTGAGCTACATCGGCGCCGGAGGGGGATTGCGGCAGAGCGGCGCGCACCTCACGGTCCACGCGCGGTGAGGATTGCCCCTCTATGCGCAGAGGTGCGCGGCGGTTAGTCTTGAAGCATGCTCACGATCCACCTCATGAGAAGCGCCTTCGCTGGGTGGACCTGAGCACGTGCGACTCCTCGTCGCCCTCCTCTTCTCGTTCGCCCTCGTCGCGTGCGGTGGCCCTGCAGCACAGTTGCCGTCGTCGCCAGATCCTACGAATGTCGTAACGCCCTCCCCGTCGCCAGTCGGGCCGCTCTTCCCATATCAAGAGGCAGCGTGCGACCCAAGTGACCCAAGGATTGCGGCAGCTGGATTTGATCTACCTAACGGGGTCGGGCCCGAGGCGCGCATTGCTGCAGCCTGTACGGCGCTTGAGTGGCTATCGCGACCACCTGTCGATCCCAGCATCGTGACCGAGGTGCGCGGCCCAACCGCGCATCCACAACTGAACCCAAAACATGTCGCGGGTCTTCTTGCCATGGAGCGGCTGGTAGGTCATCGATATCGCAATCCTGGTGCGCCAATACTGTTGCTCAACATTGGCGCCGACATGGAGTGGGCGTGCGACTATGGACGCAAGGCGATTGATCCGCTAATCCCTCCTCGCATGCCGGCCGCTTGGACTGAGCAGTGGCTTGGTTGCAGTAAGAAGCAGTGGCCATGCTATGCCTCCAACATTGAACTCACCGACGGTACCCGCTTCGTCTTTGCCGCTTGCCTCGATGGCGCACAACCGACACGATCTGCCTGGAAATGGGCAGGGCTTCGATTTGGTCACGAGTCAATCCAGATTCTCTTCCACCAACTCACGGGCGGCGATTATGGATTACCGAGAGGCACTTGGAGCGGCTTAAATGCACGGTCGGCAGGGGTGCAGTACTTCGAGCGAGCGGCGGCATGGCTGGCTGGGACGCCGCGCGACTGGCGCTTCGATGAGGCTGGCTCTGGTCAGTACAACAGTGCCAATGAGGCATGGGCTGCATGGCAGAGTACGAAGGTCGGCGTGAACAAGGAGTTTGTGTTCGTGGACTTTGTGACCTCAGACTGGGTCACGACGGAAGATCCGGACGCAACGTTGAAAGACAGCGTGACAGCGTTTGCGGGTGAATACCTGATTGCGCACCACGGCATTGAAGCGCTCTTCACCTGGCTCAGTGGGAGTGCGACAATCAAACAGACATTTGGCATCTCAGAAGCCGAGCTTTTCGCAACGCTTGGCTCCTATGTCCAGGCACAGTTTGAAGGGGAGAAATAGGTACCGTGCTGCCTCGACAGACGCGACCTCGTGCATCAACGACAGCCTGGACACTGCTGCTCTCCCTCATCGTTGCAGGCTGTTCAGCAGCTGGACCCTCGGCCAGCGTTATCACTGAGACTTCGCCAAGCCCGACGGTGACGGCAACCGCAAGCCCCCCTCCTGCAGTTGCGGGCGAGCCGTGCTCAAGCCGAGCCGAGGTGCGGGAGGGCCTGAGCTGCGTGCGTGGGCGAAGTGGCTTGCAGTGGCAGGCAAGGTACGCCTACCAGGAGCAGGCCTGCGATCCAGAAGACAAGCGCATCAAGCAGGCTGGAGTGATCTTGCCGCGAAAGGGTCTGCCTGAAGCACGTGTCGCTGCTGCCTGCGTGACTCTTGAGTGGCTTGCGAATAAAAATGTCGACTATCCAGAACTTCAGGTGCTCAGTGAATGGAAACTCCCAAAAGTTGCGCTTGCTGATGCCGCCGCGCGTGCGCGTGGAGCACTGCGACTCTTTTGGAAATACCGAGGCATTGAAGCGATTAAGCCGACCTACATGGTGTTCACGAGCCCAGCTGAGTTCTGTGCGCTCGCTACCAAGTACTTTGATCCTGGGCTGCTAAGCGCGTGGAAGGTGAGAGGGTTCTCTACAGGTCCGGACGACATGCCCTGGATTCCCGACTGCAACGATACAAAGCCGTTCTCTGGGGCATATTTTTGTGAATCTGGCCCCTATGCCGCGGTCTGGCCAGGCGGCGCAATCGATCGTAAATCTGGCGGGGCGTTTGGGTACCAGTGCAGGAAAGATCTGGAATCATGGTCGGGACTCAATACTCACAAGTTCTGGCAGGGAGTTCAAGGCCCAATCGCATTGTCTATTGGAGAAGATACTCAGTTTAGTTATGCGTTGCTCTATGCTGATTACCTGTTCTCAGATTATGCGGGAATACTCACTGAGGCTGATCTTTCAGGCTCATCGGCAGATTTGTGCAGCCCGGCATCAAGGTATTACACCTGTAAGCACGATCTAATGAAGGGCAAACTGACAACATATGAATCGTCGTCAACCTGGTGGACTGCAGGCGCGCTGGAAAACGGATTCTCTGCTGAGTACATGTGGGCTCGCCAAACTGCGATGGATTGGTTTGTGGCGCACTTTGGCCTTGATGCAGCGTATTTGCTGCCACTTGCGCTTGTCGGCGTAACGACTGAAGCGGAGTATCACGCTGTCCTCGATTCGTACACCGATTGGTCACATGAGCAGGTGTTTGCGGGTATTGACGCATGGGTCGCTCCGCAGTTCGGGCTGACCGCTCCATAAAGTGCCGGACTTTCGCCAGCATTGACACTGACTGGCCACACTCAAGCAAGTAGCTCGATTCTGTTGGGCGTATCTGTTGGGCTTACGTCTGCTTTCTTTAAAATCACAGAAGATGAAGTTCGACGTATCTGGTTGGGCGTACGCTCGGAATACGCCCAACAGCGGGTCCGGAGCAGCTGTTTTTACGCACGAAATCGGCCGTTGGCGCGTGCGCAGTCTGTTTACGAAACAGCTGCTCTACCACTGAGCTACATCGGCGCCGGAGGGGGATTGTAGCGGAGCGGTGTGCCTGAGTCAGCGGGTGATCTCAAGGCTGCGCATCACCCCGTCAAGAACCTGCGTGACGATCAGCTTGCGGTCGCCCGGCGCGGTTGCTGGGAGGGGCGAAGGAAGCAGCGTCGAAACGCCATGCACCGACGACCACGCGACCACCTCAGCGCCGCTGCGGCGCGACCCTGGCATTGCACCTGTGGCTACCAGGGCGTCAAGCGATTCAGCCAAGATTGCCCATGCTGACGGGTTGTCTTCGCGAGATGGTGGCGCGCACTCTGCGAAGGCAGCAGCGTAGAGGCGCGGTTCGCTCAGCGCAAAGTCGATATAGGCCGCACCGATTGCGCGGAATCGCGCGGCAGCTCGGGCTTTCGTCAACGTACGTGCGGCCGGCTGCGCCATTGATCGAGCGAGTTGCTCGCGGGCTGCTTGAGAAATAGCGGCGCGGAGCTGGTCCTTGTCGGCGAAGTGGCGATAGATCGCCGAAGGGGCAACGCCGACCACGCCGGCTAGTTCTCGCCCGCTCACGGCGTCGAACCCGCGCTGTCGCACGCGACGAAGGCCCGCCG